>JBKKAT010000193.1:0-8289 GCA_046714535.1 Acidobacteriota bacterium
CAGGCGATTGTACTTTTTCAAAACTTCTTTTAATCGCTCATGAGGCAGTTCGATCACTTTGTGATCATCTACACCGGTCATGCTTTCTGCAGCGATGAGAGCATTCACGATTGCTTCTTCTGTGGCTTGCACCGTGGCTTCAAACAAGGGATCCATTTTTGCGTTGGGCAGCAGCTGCAAAGCGGCTACATCCTGTGACGGACCGGCCGCGGGGTTGGCTACTGAGAAAGCGATAAAAATATCGCCCGAACCATTTCCCGCGATGGAACCTGTCCGCGCTATGCCCAGTTGAATTCTACGCGCGATCCGCTTCAACTGATGCGGAAGCAACGGCGCATCTGTAGCTGCAACAACGATGATCGATCCTGTTTCCTTGCTGAAAATGACTCCCTCACGAATCTCTTTGCCAACGGGAACTCCTGCAATTTGCAAAAGCTTTCGCCGCCCAAAGTTCGCTTGCACCAAAATGCCGACAGTATATCCGCCCTGATCAGCCGAAAGTTTGCGGGACGATGTGCCAATCCCACCCTTGAATTCATAACAGATCATTCCGGTTCCTCCACCCACACTCCCTTCTTCAACCGGCCCCGCTTTCGCGTTGGATAAAGCTTCTAAGGCGTGCTCAGGCTTAACATGAAACCCGTTGATGTCATTCAGCCAGCCATCATAGGTCTCCGCTACCACCGGGAGACCCCACGCTTGCTGCGTTCCGCCGGATTTGATTAACCACTGGATGACTGCATCCCGCACCACACCCACGCTATGAGTATTTGTAATCAGGACCGGTCCCTCAAGAAATCCTGATTCTTCGACCCATGTTGTTCCAGTCATTTCACCGTTTCCATTGAGTGAATGCCAGCCGGCAAAAACGGAAGCAAGATTACTTTTTCCGCGCGGCAATACGGCCGTGACTCCCGTGCGGACCGGTCCTTCACCGACTTTCAACTTCCCCTCTCCCGAAATCAGAGTTGTGTGTCCGACCTCAACCCCTTTTACATCCGTAATTGCGTTCAACTCTCCGGTTGTCCCTTCAAAAGGAACACCTAAATCTCTCGCCCGCGTTTTTGTTTGAGCAGACGATAAAGAAGAAAACAAAAGAATGGACAAACAGAATAAGAAAAGTTTTGTGTTCACACTAAACATTCGCGCGCCTCCTGTCATGAACAGTTTATACGGAATAGACGCAACGAAGGCGCCAATATTCGCCGCACATTCCTGATATACTGAACTACAACACGGCCTTTTGATAAGGCGCGGTCGTAAAAGGAGGAACATCATGACCAGAGGAGTAGGTGGGCCGCGGTCGCAACCACGGGTTGTCACGAAACAGGTGGAATCCAAACCTTCGAAAGTAGCCAGCGAGACAAAAACGGAGAAAGCTCAGTCTTCTGAACATAAAGAGGCCAAAAAACTAACGCCCGAACAACAGAAGGTCGCAAAGGGCCGGAAAATGCTGAGCGCTGAAATGAAAGCCATGCCCTTAAAGCAATCGATAAAAGAAAAACTTGGAGATAAAGCCGATCCCCATAAGACACTTGTTAAAACCACAGGACATCGTCAGAATCTGGGTGCGGATGTGAAGGCACCGTACAAACACTCAACGGTGCTGGCATCTGGAGGAAAGTCCATTCCAAAACCCATGGAAACAGATCCGAAGACAAGCAAATTTGCGGTTCGAAATGAGCTGAATTCACTCATGACCGGATTTTTAGATTCCGCAAAGGCGACGCGCCACTATCACGCAGCACGAACGAGAAATCTTGATGGAGAAACGGGTATTCTGAAGCAGGGGCTCCAGCCACGATTTGGAGGCACCGGTGCCGCGAAGGGCTCGGCAGATATGAAGGAGCAGAGCAAAGGAAAGGTTCATGTTACAAGCAACCCTGGCCGTGCGACCGAGTATCGAGAGCTGTTTCGAACAGGTGTCATGCCTTCAGATAAGACCAAAACCACCGAACCGAGCGAAGCCGAAATCTTGAAACTCAATCTGAAAAAGAAACAGGTAGATAGTAAAACAAAAGATCCACACGATCCGTACCAGGCTTACACTTTAGAAAAAGGAATCGATCCGAAATACATCCGAAGAGACAAACATGCGGACCTCGGAAAACTGGATGCACGAGAACATACCCTGAAAGGAAAAGCTGAGAATGAGCGCTCTTGAGCAATTTAAAACCGGAATTTAAAACGTTGTTTGATAAGCAATTTCCTCCCGGAGCCCCTGGATCGGCAGAAGAGATCAGAAGAGAGACGGCCGCTCAATTGCTCAAACAGGGAGTCCGCGCAAACGATCCGAAGCTCTTCGAGTAGAAGCTTCTCGCTTGCATTCGAGCTGTCTGACACTTCTTAGCCACTCAGATAACTCATGCCCGATGAAGCCCGTAAGTCTCCAACCTACGGGCTTTGTGTTATGGGCCGTGTAGGAATCGAACCTACAACCCCCTGATTAAGAGTCAGATGCTCTGCCGATTGAGCTAACGGCCCAGTGCGTCGATGCGTCGCGCGTTTTCGCGTCTGTTGCGTCGGCTGACGCAGAAGAAAGTCTAAGCTGGACGGGCCATTTTAGCAAATTCAGGATGGTTTTGAAATGTGGAGCAGTTAAAAAGATTTAAGCCTCTGTGTGTGGGTTTAAAAACGAATGCTCACAGCTCGATTCAGATAACTGTTGAAACATACTATCATTACCTATCGATGAAGACGACCTCGATGCCGCTTTTTTAACGAATTTCCATCTGGCACAGAAGGCTGATGAAAACTAATCACTCGAATAAAGCGCAAAAGAAAACTCCATACGTCTTTATCATTGCAGGACCAAATGGCGCAGGAAAAACCACACTCGCGCCCTTCCTGCTTCGAGATGCGCTCGATCTTACCGAGTACGTAAATGCAGACCCCATCGCCCAAGGACTTTCCGGCTTTCGTCCGGAATCCGTGAACTTTGAAGCAGGACGGATTATGTTGAAAAGAATCCATACATTGGCCGAACGGAGGTCTAATTTTGCATTTGAAACGACGCTCGCCACTCGTTCTTACGCTCACTTTATCAGGAAGATGAAGGATGATGGTTATATCCTACAATTGATGTTTCTTTCCTTGAAGTCATCAAATGTGGCAATAGAGAGAGTCAAAGAACGCGTCCGAAGGGGTGGTCACGAGGTACCTGATGAAGTCGTACAGAGACGTTTCGACAGAGGCATCCGAAATTTCTTCGAACTTTATATGCCGTTGGCAGATACGTGGGGTTTCTACGATAATTCATTACCAGGAACGCCAGTGCTTATAGCGCTAGGTCGCAGTAAGAGAACCACCCGAATCCTGCAACGCTCGGCATGGGAGGCTTTCAAGAATTACTATGGTGAAAAAGATTAAACTTTCCAGAAATTTGTTCCAGATCCATGGAAAAACCATCGAAGGGATTCTGCGCATTGCCGTTAGGAATGCACTGAAGGAACACAAGCGAGCCGGAAACCCCATAGCTGCATGGCGAAGAGGAAGAGTGGTAATCATTCCACCGGAAAAGATTCCCGTCCGATAAAAATCCTAGGCGGCGTAACCCAATGTTTTTCCATACTCCATTTAAGCGCCAAGCATCATTTCTAATCCTCACAAGCATCTTCTTGCAGCGGATTTGGAACACGTTATATAAATGGCTGATGAGGAACTAGGATGGTCTGAATTCAGAGCCATCTCACTTTGGAGAGCTTGGGACCTTCGAAGAGTTAGTCTATTTCCTGCCGCTTGCCCTCCAGCGGATGTTCATGAATCCCAATGATGCACTTGAATTCATGAATGGCGTTATCTTTTTCATTTCTGATTCTACCGAAGAATTGAAGAACGCTAGGAGCAGCGTCGTTCGTTGATTTGTCGTCTTTTTTCCTTGAACGCTGCAACCCAGTCTCCGATGGTTACCTGCCTTTTGACGCCGCCAACTTCAATCTCTTCCCCTGTCTTATCCGCGCGAGCTACGCGAAACAAATCATGAATCTGCTGATCCGAAAGTTGATTCAGGAGGTTGGCTAGAAGGCTGCGTCCTTCTTCGCTGATTTCCGGATCAGAAAGCCCGGATCTCCAATTGAACTCGGCACGGGTTAATTTACCGAAACAGATCGGTTGGGCGGGATGATCTCTTTTGAATTCTTCTTCCTTTTTTGCGTTCCAGATGTTCTCATTTTTCCAGGCATGAAACGTCATCTGTGAAACGGAAGTCACTTTGGAGTCCCCCTTTCCAAAGGTGGCGCCCAGATCCTGGATCATCAAGACCGGCTTTTTGCAGAATTTTTTCTGCTGGTCGATGTCTTGCGGATAGCACCCGAGACGTTGCTGCTCCTGCTTGCTGTCTGTATGCTGGATGAAAACGGCAAGCAATTTCAGCGCATCGATCTCGGCTTGGGTTGCTCCCTCGAGTTTCTTGTCATCGAGTTCTTTCCAATCCCAACCTTGATCGTTGTACTGCCCGATTTCTCCCGGGAAATTCCGTTCTATGATCGCATCCTCAAAAATTCGCTCGACCTTTGCTTGTTCCCCGGACGGCTGTGATGAATCTTTATCGGGACAACCGGCACATTTCAATTTCACGGGATAATATTCATCCGCATAGAAACCCAACGCCCAGAGTAAACGGCTGGCGGCTAATTCGGCGAAAGTTTCTCGGCTTTTATACTTCACAAGCACCGTTTCTTCCGATCCGGAGAGTTTACATTTGAATTTGGGTGCGTATCCCTCTTCACGCCCCTCAACATACCGGCAAGTGACTTCCTTTTCAGGCGGTACCGCTATATTGCTTTGCGGTCCAGCCAACAGGTCAGTGCTCGCTATTTGCTTTTGTTGCCAGATTTTTGCTTTGCGCATGTAGTACTCCCGCCGGTCTTTCGAAATGCCAAGTAAATTAGATTCTGCAGCCACAATTTCGGCGAAGAAAAGGATTGAGAACAAACTGATTCGAAAACACATGTTCAAAATCTGTTTCATCGATTCTCGTTTTGCAAGTTTTAACCGATATGCTTTTTCGAGGCGGTGTCTCTGTTGGGCTTGTTATAATACGTCCTGAAAAAGCGCGTACGTGACATTCACATGTGGGAAATTCCCGGAACAACAAAACCGTTGACGGACCAGTTGTTCATTCATTTTGTAAAGCTCAATCTTGAGCCTGCACAATTATTGACCTGCAAAAGACTTCTTTCGGAAGAGGAGAGAAAGCGAGCTGAAGCTTTTCATTTTCAAAAAGACTCTGATCTCTTCATCGCCCGGCACGCAGTATTACGCATGATTCTCGCTTCTTATTGCGCTACAGCGCCCGAAGATCTGCGGTTCGGGTCGAACGAATATGGAAAACCCCATCTTGTATTTCCCGCCACGCGTTTGTGCTTCAACCTTTCCCGATCATCAGATTGCGCGTTATACGCTGTATCATGGAACCGCGAGGTTGGAGTGGATCTGGAATGGATTCATCGAAAAGTTGATTACCTGGAGCTTGCCAGCAAATTCTTTTCGCCGGATGAAACGAAGGCGCTCCAATCCGTTTCCAATCGTGCGCTTGCAGGCAGTTTTTATCGATGTTGGACTCGAAAGGAAGCATATGTTAAAGCGCGCGGCGAAGGTTTATCGTTGCCTCTCGATTCATTCTCTGTTTCGATTCTTGACGAACAACAGGTGGAACTTCGCAGTTCGGAACCGGGGTGGTCCTTGCAGAATTTGAATCTCAGCAGCGATTTTGCCGCCGCTCTGGCTGTCCAAGATTGACGATGTTTCCATGCTAAAATGTGTGACAAAGCGGAAAGATTCGGATCGATTCGAAGAGAGTTTTTCAAGTCATTTGAACAGATACGAACATGAAACCGACACCCCCCGCTGACATCACACAGCTCTTACTTCAAGCAGAAAAAGGAGACCGCTCTTCACTGGATGAAATGTTGCCCCTTGTCTATGGAGAACTTCGGAAACTTGCCAACTTTTATTTATCAAAAGAGCGGCCCGGACACACCCTCCAACCAACCGCGCTTGTGCATGAAGCTTATCTCCGGCTGATTGATCAGAAGCACGTAAACTGGAAGAATCGCGCACATTTTTTTGGGCTTGCTGCAGAAATGATTCGACGGATCCTGATGAATCACGCGCGTGACCGGGCCGCAGGCAAGCGTGGAGGGAAGTCGGAACGCGTTTCCTTAAGCAGGGTCCATTCTTCGACTCCGATGAAAGACGTAGAGTTGATTGCGCTAGATCAGGCATTGGAGCAACTTTCTGCAATGGACCCGCGTAAAAGCAGGATCGTTGAACTCAAATTTTTCAGCGGTTTAACCACAGAAGAAATTGCCGAAATTCTTCAGATCTCCGTTGCTACTGTGGGACGCGAATGGACTGTGGCCCGTGCATGGCTCTTCCGATGGCTAAAAGGCAACGAGTAAAGAGCCATGAACGATGAACGTTGGAACAAAATCAACGAGGTATTCGCTGCCTGCCTGGATCTGCCAGGGGAAGAACAGAGCCGTTTTCTGGCGGAGGTCTGCGGAAAGGATGAGGCACTCAGGAACGAAGTTCAACTGCTGATGGAAGCTCATCTTCAAGCTCAGGATTTTATCGATACTCCCGTTTTCCGTGATGCTGCTTTAGCAATAGTAGAGGAAGAAGATCTTTTAAAACTTGATCAGCAGATTGGGGCCTACAAAATCCTGAAAGAGATTGGACGCGGTGGAATGGGCGCTGTCTATCTGGCCACCCGAGCGGACCAGGAGTACAAAAAACAGGTTGCCATAAAACTGATCAAACGGGGTATGGACACCGAACAGGTGCTTCATCGTTTCCGGAATGAACGCCAGATACTGGCAAACTTCGATCATCCGAATATTGCGCGTCTTCTGGAAGGTGGTTCGACCTCAAACGGCCTCCCCTATTTTGTGATGGAGTATGTAGAAGGGCAGCCCATCGACAGCTACTGCGATGAAAACAATCTAAGCATTACAAACCGGTTGGAATTATTTCGTCAGGTGTGCGCCGCAGTTTCCTACGCTCATCGCAACCTTGTGGTTCATCGCGACATTAAACCAGGCAATATTCTGATCACAACAGAAGGCCTTCCCAAATTACTGGATTTCGGAATCGCAAAAATTCTGCAACCTCGTTCGGATGAACGGACCACCGCTACCGGTTATATGCCGATGACGCCCGAGTATGCGAGTCCCGAACAGGCGCTCGGCGCGAATGTCACCACCTACAGCGATATTTATTCACTCGGTGTCTTGCTCTATGAGTTATTAACCGGCCATTTGCCGTATCAATTGAAGAACGTGCCTGCGATGGAAGTTGCGCGCATCATCACGGAAACAAGACCGCAGGCCCCCAGCACAATTGTGAATACTGTATTAGCAGACCTGACTCCCGAGACGGTCAGCAAATGCCGCGAAGGAACTCCGGAGAGGTTGCGGCGCAGATTGCGTGGCGATCTGGACAACATTGTTTTAATGGCGATGCGGAAGGAACCGCACCGGCGTTATCAATCGGTTGAACAACTGTCTGAAGATATCCGGCGTCATCTGGAAGGGCATCCGGTCATTGCCCGCAAAGACACTTTCCTTTACCGCGGAACAAAATTTATTAGACGAAACAAAATTGCTGCCGCTTTTGCCGTTCTGGCTTTTTTAGCGATCGCAATTGCAGGAATGATCCGGTGGAGAACAAACCAGCAAGCAGCATCTTTTCACGAATTCGGACAGGAGGTCGCAAGAATCGAAGCCGCCATGCGCTATGCGTACCTTCTTCCTTTACACAATATTCAACCCGATAAAAAACAGGTTATGAAACGCCTGGAGTCCATCAGGAAGCGAATGCAAGAGATGGGCAGCGTGTCTTATGGACCTGGTTTTTATTCGATTGGAAGGGGTTATCTCTCCCTTCACCGGTACCAGGATGCTTATGACAACCTGATTTTGTCCTGGCAGAAATACCGGTATCAGGAGCCGGCTGTAGCAAATGCTCTGGGTCTATCGCTGGCCATGCTTTATCAGGAAAAGCTTCATGAAGCTGAACAGATATACAACAAAGATCAGCTCAGTCAGCGAAAGTTACAACTCGAGAAACAATACCGCGGACCTGCATTAGACTTCATTCAAAAAGGAGCAAACGCATCCGAAGCAGCTGAATATGTTCAGGCGCTATTAGCATTTCTCGGAAAGCAGTATCCGGAAGGGTTAAAGAAAGCCCGCATTGCTGAACAACGGAATTCATGGCATTACGAATCGAAAAAACTTCAAGGGGATATTCTCGCGGCAATGGGGAATGAGCAAAGCGATACAGGAA
>JBKKAT010000194.1:0-3604 GCA_046714535.1 Acidobacteriota bacterium
TGCTTGGACGTCATCTGGATCCAGATATCGTGTGATCAATTCATGAAGCTCCGGTGCAGCAAATACTTTCACGCTGGCAATGTCGGTTTGCATTTTTCGAACTTTCAAAAATACGTTACCAGTCGCTCGTGAAGGGGAAGTAAAACCTGCCAAGTACTTCCGAGCTGGATCTCCGATTTCCGGGGGGTAGTTTATTTCATCGGCAACACCTCTGGTTGGAAAATCTATTACGACAAGCGGAACTCGTTTCACCCGCAGTTCTTGGTGTCTTTTCCTCGCTTCTGTTTCACTTTCAGATTCGGTAGGTCCACGCTGAGCCATTTTTTCGTTTACCTTATCCAAAAACCGATCCTCCAGCACTTCACTCAAACCAATTCGAGTTTCAGGAGCTAATTCCGCCCGTATTGCCGAATAGTCTCCCCGTTCGCCCAAGTCTGCCAGCTTAATCTCGAAAACACGTTTGTATAAATCTCTTTTCGAAAGCCGTTCTAAAATGAGTCTTATACGATCATCGGCAAACCACCAAACGAATTCCAAAGCTCTTTCAGAACTAACCATCGCAGGCGCGATGCTGAAAAAACTCTCGGGTATGTACCGGCTTAATTTCTTGCATTCAGTCAATGATTTTCCACATATGACCCTGTGGTAGAGTAATTCACTAACAGCAGAGCTTGAGATCATGACATTCCTGAGCTTCCTTCGGCCAGTTTTAAGCGAACCGAATGTGGCCGCTGTGGCATGTACAAACATTGCTTGAATACATCTGAACGTATGATGCCAGTAGACAGCACCATACATCTGATATCGTGCCAACAAGAGTGATTCAATAGCAGGGCTTCCCTTCGCCTTAAAAGCAAGCGCTAGACGTGATCCATTCGGAGTCTCTTTCGCATCCACGGACAGTGCCTGCAGAAATCTCTGGCGATCGATGCCCAAGCCGTACGGTACACCACAGCCAACGCTATCTCTGATAAGGTAATCGTATTTGTCTGCATCAATCGGACCGTTTATGATATCCGCTGCAATCCCATCAACGGGTCGAAAGCCAATTTTACCGGTGTCTTTCCGCAATATCGCAAGAACTCGCTCAATGTCTACTTCTGGCCAGAATTTTTTGATAGTTTCTCGAAGGATTGGCTTACTCCAATATGATTCATCAACAAGTCGTTCTATTATCTTCTCATGCTCATAAAGAAACGGTGCGGCTGTTTCGATGTCATGTCCGAATTCCGTTTGTCCGATGTCATGGAGAATCGCCCCGATCAGCGCATGAGATAAATCAGACGGATCAAGAAGGATACGAAACGTGGGTACATCTGGATCCGATAAAAGTGCATTATAAAATGCGATAACACCCGAAAAGACTCCTAAAGAATGAGACCAGCGATTGTGAGTTGCGCCGGGGTAAACCTCCCTCATCCATCCTAATTGCAGTTCTGACCTGAGTCGTCTCATACACGCATGTCCAAATATGCGTGCCACGCGATTAGTGAACGGGGCCGCTGGGCCGATTCCTGTGTTCACCGTAGCTGGTTGCCATGGATCAAGTTCCGGAGTTTTGCCGTACCAAGAGTATTGCCTGCTAAAACGATCGAGTCTTTCCAAGAGTTCTGCAGCAGTACGTATTTTATGAACAGCAAACAAAGCAATTGGATAACCCAAGGCAGTATCGTTAACAAATCTGCGACCATCCTTCATTGCTAGGCGTACATCCCTCGGTGATGATGCGTTATGACCATCCAACAATAAGCAAGCGATCAAGTGCAAGAATCGAAATCCATATGAAGCATAACAGCGTTCTCCAAATTCATCCGCGAGTTTGCCAAGGGCCTCTTGAATTGTTCTTCCAAAGGCGAAGAGGTCAAATTTTTCCAAAAAAGTTGTAATCGGTACTTCGGCGGAAGCTCTCAGGCCGCCACCGGAGATACTTCCAGGATCACTGATCATTGTTGTTAAATCAGGATGTGCGTAGGTCCAGGTAAAATTGACCCTCACTGTTTTCTTTGAACTCAATTCAGTCGCGTGAATACAGGAACCGAGATCTGTAAGGGTCGCTGCTCGTTCTGACGAGGAGATAAGAATATTCGCGGGTTTCACGTCAAAGTGATAAATTTTTAGAGTATGCATGTGTGTCAGCGCTGAGGCAATTTCACGACATCTTTCAACCAGGAAAGAACATGCATCGTCGAGTCTTTGTGGTGAAAAAGGATGAATGCCTTTTTTGCCTGTTGGATCCGGATGCTTGGCGAGAGTCTTTACAAGGTACAAATCTAACGGCTGGGGATTCTCCACATAAGTAGAGCTAATGCCTATAACTCCCCATTTGATTACGATTGCATCGTACAGTCGAACAACATTTGGATGCGATATCGTTTCCAGTGCCATGAGCTCTCTGTGAGAGACAGGAGAAAGCGATTCAGAAGCCATCGTTGCTGAATTCGCCGAAAGATAAGGTTTGCGTCGCACGATTTTAAGAGCCTGAACAGTTGTTGAATTGGTTGGGACAACGCGAAATACAAGGCCTTTGCCACCAGCGTGAACAAACGCTTGATACGAATACTTTTTTAGCAAAGGAGAATCTTTCCAGAGTTCCTCGAGGTGAGATCCTTCTTCATCAACTTTGAAATCGCTTGGCAGAGGTAAATCAACAAGTGGCTGCTTAAGCAACGTTCGAAAATCAGGCAATGCAAGTTCAGGTTCGGCTTTTTGCTTATCAATAAGAAGCGGAGATTTAACTCCCTTTTGTTCTGGCCGCATATTTTCCTAAAGTTTACAGACCCATTGGGGAGCGCTGTAAAGCAAGAAGGGCTTCACAAGAAATGTGGAAACGTACAACCGAGTTGCAAGCGATGGAATAAAAGTACAAGAAAAGGTAAAAGAGGATAGAAGCCATGAGAAAGGTAGACGCACGTTTCCTCCTTGGATTCCCTGAAGAATTATAGCGTGAGAAGAGATTCGATTCAAATAATGAGTTGACAGCAATGGGATGGCGCACCACTGCGCCTGTCATCTGTCTTGCTAATCGCTCGCTGACGCTCGCGGCAAGCCGGAATGACAGGCTCCGCTGCGGCAAAGCGCCATTGACAAGCGTCTTGCAACGGTTTACAAACATCGCAGAACGGGGAGAGTTCAGCAAGCCGCTCGCCACGGGACGTTTTGCCGGCGCTCACGGTGGACAACTTGAGTGCATGGGAAAGCTCCCGCCCGGGCCCCAAACCCCGCCGCGAATGCAAAGAAGGAATCGCGAACGGAAAGCTTCTTCTGTGAAATGAGTCTTGTTCCATCATCTGGCGCTGTTTTCTCTGGAAGCATGAGCAAAACTCTCCCAGAAACGGGAATTGGAGTGGCTCACGGTAAGCTACGTGTTACTACAGCTGGGGAAATTCGTGCTGGAGGCGGCAGCGTGCAACTCGCTCCCGAGGTTAATTCTAACAGGCAAAATAAACTGGCGTCATGTGAACGTAGTTGAAGGTGGAAAGACTGTTTTTAAACCTCCGGTGAGAACCCTGTTCCCAAAGCACAACGTCTCAATGAGTAGTTGTAGAATTAATTATGGACGCGACATTGATTTGATAATCAGTATCATACTGCAAGCCTATCCTCA
>JBKKAT010000195.1:0-2706 GCA_046714535.1 Acidobacteriota bacterium
ACGGTCGCCTGCACCTGGCCGATTTCACTCAAACCGACATGGCAATTTGCATCAATGAATCCGGGAAACACGCTCTTTCCCGTTGCGTCAATCACGCGCGCATCGGAAGGGACTTGCACATTCGCGCCAACTTCCTGAATTTTCCCATCGCGCATCAACACGGTTCCTTTTTCAATCACCGGACCGGACATCGTGTAGATCTTCGCGTTAGTGATCGCCACAGTTTCAGCGAATGATAGGTTCGAAATAAACAATAGAAAGAGGACGGTAAGAATCCATATATGCGGACGGGACGTCCGCGGCCCATAATGCAGGCGGGACGCCTGCGCTCCCCTGTAGCTCATTTTGCCCTCCGTTCGTACGTGGTCTTGCCTTCCACCATTGTGAGAAGCACGTGCGAATAAATACTGAGAGGGGGACCATCGAACATGACAATGTCAGCTTTCTTGCCCTTTTCGAGGGTTCCCACATACCGATCGATTCCCAGCATTTTTGCGGGCCAGATCGTAATGGTCTTCAGCGCATCCGCTTCGCTCATTCCATATTTCAAAGTTTTCTCCGCTTCCACATTCATTCGCTGCACCAGATCACTGCTGTCCGTGTGAAGGTTCACCACGACTCCTTTCGAAACGAGGTGAGCGGCGTTCCAGGGAATCCCCTTCCATGCTTCGACCTTGAAGCCCCACCAATCGGCCCACGTTGCCGCTGCGATATTCCGCTTCGCAAGAATGTCCGCCACTTTGTATGCTTCGAGTGAGTGTTGGAACGACGTGATCTTAAAATTGAATTGATCGGCGATTTCAATCATGTGCATCATTTCATCGGCTCTGTAACAATGCACATGCACAAGAATTTTGCCATCGAAAACCTGCGAAAGTGTTTCCCACTTTAGATTTTTTTCGGGTGGTTCTTTCGTTTCTTTTTTGTTATACCGATCCCATTTGTCGCGGTATTCGACGGTTTTCGTAAATGCTTCCCGCAACAAATAAAAGTTGCCCATGCGCGTGGAGGGCAACTGATTACGCCCGCCATATACGCGTTTGGGATTCTCACCGAGGGCCATTTTGATTCCCCGCGGCGCTTCTTTGAAGAGCATCTGGTCAACGGTAACTGCTCCCGGAATCACATGAAGGGTCACGGCTTTCCCGCCGATGAGATTTGCGCTGCCGGGCAAAATCTGGACCGTTGTTGCGCCACCGGCCGCTGCTCGTTGAAATGCCGGGTCTTCCGGACTGACCGAATCGAGCGCATCCACATGCGCGGTGATTGGATCGGTCGCTTCATTTCCGTCTGAATTGGCATCCACACCCGGCCAGGGATAAACACCCATATGCGAATGCGTATCGACAATACCCGGCATGACGTGTTTGCCGCGGCCATCGATGCGCCGCGCATTTTCCGGCGCGCTGACTCCCACTCCCACTTCAACAATCATCCCATCGCGAATCAGGATCGTTCCATCCTGAATAACATCTCCGCTGATTGGATAAAGCGTGGCATGTTCAATGGCAACGTCTTCGGCTGAGGCTGAGAAAGCAAGTAAAGCAAAGCAGAGAAGAAACCGAAATGAATGTTTCATCTTTCCTCTAACAAGGTCTGCCGGCAGGATGCCGGCGTTACAAATTGCAAATATGGCCCTGAAGAGAATTAGGGCTCGCATCGGTGATTTGAACCTGAACGAATTTTCCCAGCAAATCTTCGGTGCCTCGAAAATTCACGACCCGGTTGCAGCTGGTTCGTCCACTGAGCATCGAATCTCCCTTTCTGGAGGGCGACTCCACCAAAACTTCCTGCGAGGCGCCGATCATCTGCCTATTTAAACGTAGCTGAATTTCCCGCTGCGCTTGCTGAAGTTCCGAAAGCCTCTCGCTTTTCTCTTCTTCCGAAACATCATCGTCCCATTTCAAAGCCGCGGTAAATGGCCGCTGGGAGTATTTGAAAGAAAAAATGCTCGAATATTCCACTTGCCGTACTATATCCATAGTACGCGCAAAGTCTTCGCGCATTTCGCCCGGGAAACCCACAATGATATCGGAGCTTAGCGCGATATCCGGGCAACGTTGCCGCAAGTATTCCACTTTTACCAGGTAATCTTCGCTCGAATAATCCCGTTTCATCCGCTTGAGGACTTCATTCGACCCGGCTTGCAACGGCAGATGCAGGTTGTTGCAAAGTTTAGGAAGCGATCCATAAAGATCCATCACTTTGGGATTGATGTCAGTCGGATGAGGGCTGGTGTATCGGAGGCGGCGAATTCCGGGAATCTCATGGAGTGAAATCAATAGATCCGCAAAATCAAAATGATCGTAGCGATAGGAATTTACATTCTGGCCAAGCAAACAGATTTCAACAAATCCCTGATCGGCACAACGGCGCGCTTCTTCGAGAATCGAGTGTGGATCACGACTGATTTCGCGTCCCCGCAAAAAGGGAACGACGCAAAAAGTGCAAAACTTGTCGCAGCCCTCCATGATCGTGATGTACGCTTTGAAAGGCGCATCGCGCAAAACCGTTTCCACTTCAAACGTCGGTTCCTGCCGGGGTCCGGATAGCGCAAGCAACTGTTTGCGTCCCATTTCCAATTGCTCCAGCAATGATGGCAAATCAGAAACATTTTTCGGGCCAAACACCATGTCCACGTAGGGACGTCCTTTGAAAAACAATTCCTTTTCCTGCTGGGCAAGGCATCCGCAGACACCGATAGCC
>JBKKAT010000196.1:0-10816 GCA_046714535.1 Acidobacteriota bacterium
AACATGAACCGTCATAAAGGTCTTGAATGGGCTAAAGTGCAGGCAAAGCTGGAAGCTAATGCCGACAAACTGTGGTCGCTCAGTGAAATGGAAAGGACCGGCGGTGAACCGGATGTTGTCGGGTTTGATAAAAAGACGGGCGAGTATATTTTTTATGACTGTTCAGCGGAAAGTCCTAAAGGCCGCAGAAGTCTTTGCTACGACGGTGAGGCTCTGGAGTCAAGGAAGGAACACAAACCGGAAAATAACGCTCTCGATATGGCGTCCGCCATGGGCATTAATATCTTAACGGAAGAAGAATATCGGGAGCTGCAGAAGCTCGGCGATTTCGATCTGAAAACATCGAGCTGGGTGAAAACGCCCGTCGATATTAGAAAACTCGGCGGTGCCCTCTTTTGTGATCGTCGCTACGACCATGTCTTCGTGTTTCACAACGGTGCGGAATCTTACTATGCCGCCAGGGCGTTCCGTGGCTCACTAAAGGTCTGAATTGGCAGTAGTTCAGTGAAACTGAGACACTACGGCCACCTGTTTGGGTCTACAAACCGAGATCGCGCTTGATTCGGTCGGCAGCTTTCTCTGCCTCTTGCAAAAGGGCGGGAGAATTCACATTGATCAACTTTCCGCGCTTTTTCAGCGGTCGACCATCGACAAATACCCATAAAACATTAGAAGGCTGACCGTTAAAAACTATCTGACTGATCCAGTCAAAACGTGGCGCAAAATTTATAGCGGCGGGATCAACGATGATCAGATCCGCTTTTTTGCCTGGCGTCAACGAACCGATGCGATCAAACATATCGAGCAATTTCGCGCCATCGACGGTGGCCATCCGAAGCACGTTAGCGACGGTGGGGAATCCTTCCGGATCCAGCGATTTTGCGCGCTGCAGCCCCAGAGCCGCTCGCATGTTGTTGAACATGTCCGTGGTATCATTGGTTCCGCCATCAATTCCCAACCCAACCTGAATTCCGTTCTCCTTCAGCTCCGGCAAAAGCATCACTCCTGAGGCGAGCCGCATGTTGCTCAAAGGATTGTGCAGCAGACGCACATCATGCTGCGAAAGCAGCTCAATCTCATCTGTATTGAGATGGATTGCATGCGCCCCAAGAAGACTTGGACCCAGCGCCGCGGCCTCCTGAAGCAGAGAAAAAACGCTATCTTCGCGCTGTGCAATGTTCTCAAGCAAGTGCACATGGAGCTTTACATTCAATTCCCTGGCAAGCGCAGCCATGGCGATCAAATCCGCTCGAAGAGCCGGAGCAGGGTGGGACGCAACTTGAAAAGTGGCTCTGGGGTTGGGATCAATCAGGGTCTGTTTGACCATTTTCATGTTCTCGATTATGACCGGATCGTTCGTTCCGAAATGCGCGAACGCAAATCGCAGTCCGGAATCATGAAGAGCGCGGATGTTGCCGCGCACAAATTCAGGAGTGAAGGCATGCGACCAATCGACAGTCGTGGTGATGCCCGCGTTGATCAGATCCAGCGTGCTCAGCCGCACGCCGGCGTATGCCTCAGCTTCAGATGGCGCAATAACGGGATTCGACAGCGGAAAAACACAGGTGTTCAACCAGCCAATCAAATCCTGATTGGTGCCGCAGCCGCGAATCAGCGATTGCCACAGATGGTTATGCACATCAACAAAACCGGGCATCACAATCTTGCCGGTCGCGTCCACGACCTGAGCGCCGCTGCCCCGCAGATTTTTGCCCACCTGAGCGATCCGATCCCCATCAAGCAAAATATCGCCGCTTTCAATGATTCCTAACTCGCCGCTTCCAACAGCGGGATCCATTGTCAGAATCAGCGCGGCATTCCGAATGAGTGTCTTCGAAGAGCCAGCAAGCGCCGGACGGCAAAAAAGTCCAATCAAAAGGAACAGTTGCAAAAGTGTAATTAGCCTGTTGAGTAACATTTGTTTCTAAAATATCACAAAGAAAATCATTCTTATAAGAAATTGGACGGGAACATACTGAGCAAGCACTGAAGAGACTCCACTAGAAACTCACCCCGAGAAGGTCCACGAGTCGATCCACCTTACACACCGCTTGTCCCTTCCTGATCTCAACTCTCTGGCTTCTTGATAACGTCGTGATCCATTAGATAGAGGACGTGAGAAGGTTTTACACTATTTCCAAGAGTTTCTTCTTTTTTTGCTGAATCATGGAAGAACGTTACGTTCGCCGTACTCTGTTTCGATCTGAGTTGCATACTTCTCAAGGATCTCGTCAACTTGGGCTTGTTCTTCGTTAGAAGCTTTTCCTTTGCCTGTTAAGCATACTTAGGGTCGCGTGCTTTTCCAGTAACTAAGATCCGCCATCTCAATTGTGCACGAGGGTCAATGGAGGGTTGGGTTGGTGTTCTTCAGGTCGAATTCACGGCAAGACCCTATACAACCACCTGGAATACCGGATTAGGGCTTCATTCTCTGCGTGCTCGTGCTTTTAATGCTGCCGGCAATTCCGTCTTATCGGAAGATGTGGTATTCACGCTCGATGGTACTCCCCCTACTGTTTTTATGTCAGGTCCAAACAATGGTAGCACTGTAAGCGGTATTACGAGCTTAACTTCTAATGCTCAGGATAACACCTGGGTGAGTACGGTCGATTACTACAGAGATTCGGGAAGCCAATTCGCGAAAGCAGTATATGGAGGACAACAACTTTTCTGGGATTCATCGACAATCGAAGATGGCACCCACACCATCTATGCCGTTGCGACTGATGCGGCTGGAAACACAGGCACATCGCCCACTATCACAATAAACGTGGATAATATTCCACCTGAATTGAGTGTGAACATCGACGCCCCCATAAACAATTCGACAGTCAACATGCGCGCACAACTAGAATTCAAGCCACGGTGGTAACCGAATTCAGCGTCACTGTAGTGGAGTTCTACGTAAATGGAGAACTTACGTGCAAACAGAAAAAAGGTGCAGGAAATTCTTACAGTTGCGATTGGAGGGTGCCGCCCAGAATAGGAATACGCCACAATCTGGTTGCTAAGGCTTACGATAGCAATGGAAGCGTCGCAACTTCCGTAACAGTTACGGTCACATCGAATTAAGCTTGCTTCATTTTTGATGCGACTTCAGTTGCTATCAACGAAAATGGCATGGACAGAACCTTTCGGGTTCATGCCGGAGTGCTGCTTGTGTGGCGGGCACCAGAAGCCGGACCATAAAATATATTGATCAGGGAATTCGACTGCTAGATCTCGCCAACCTTGCAGCTGAATTGTTTCAGATATGGCTGGTCTTCCAGCGCTGAAGGCCCCCGATTCGGGAGCCCTCCAGGCTGAAAGTAGCTTAAGAGCGGGGCCGACGGGACTCGAACCCGCGACCTCCGACGTGACAGGCCGGCGTTCTAACCAAACTGAACTACGACCCCGATCGTAATTTCAGATTTCAGATTGAAGAAGGCTTTTCCGGCGCTCCAAATCTTAAATCCGAAATCTGAAATCTCAACTTTCGATATGGGCGGTATAGGATTTGAACCTATGGCCCCTGCCTTGTAAGGGCAGTGCTCTCCCGCTGAGCTAACCGCCCCGGAAAAAGACAATCGAAAGAATAGTATACCCCTCCCGTCATTGTCAAGAAATGGTAACCCGTCGAACCACATTGAAATAGCGAGGTGTTTACACCGTTCCTTGCAATCAAATTATATTCTTTAAGTGTTGAAGGAGGGCATGATGAACTGGGATGAAATCGAAGCCAACTGGCTTAAATTCAAAGGCGAAGTTAAAGAGAGATGGGGACGATTCACAGACGATGACCTGGATGTCATCAATGGCCGCCGTGAAAAACTACTTGGTGAAATTCAACGAAAATATTCAATAACGGAACAAGAAGCGCAGGAAGAAGTAGACGAGTTCTTAAAAAAGGAACACCACGTCGTACGTTAATTTGCAATTGTTAAGTTGGTGGTGAAAACAGCGACGCAGTGAGATTGATTACGCTATCAACTCACTGCGTTTGCCTATCTGGAAGCAAGCGCGGGTCGCTAGTCTGCATCGCATGACAATAGATGATGTCAGCATCAGAACTAGAGACCCGCGTTTTCTTTTCTATTGAAACTGCAGAATGTCGGCGCGCGCATTAGTCGGCGCTCATTCCCCTCAAAGTCTTCCATAAATCCGGGTTTTTTCGAGCAATGCATGTCGGACATTTTCCGTTAATTGATTCGTTTGAACGCGCCATTCCCAATTGCCCGAGGATTGTGACGGAAGATTCATTCTTGCCTCTGCTCCGAGACCAAGAAGATCTTGCAACGGCAATATGCAGATGCGGGCCACTGATGACATCGCGAGACGAATCAAAACAACGGGAAGTGTCTGAGCGTTCAATTCCTGGCCGGTGTAGTCTTCCAGACGTCGCCGCTCCTCCGCGCCTGCCTCTTTTTCGAACCAACCACGAATTGTGTTGTTGTCATGCGTTCCCGTATAAACGACGCAATTTCTTATGTAATTATGAGGAGCGTACGGATTTGTCGGCAGGTCCGGACCAAACGCAAAAAGCAAAACTTTCATGCCGGGATAGCCAAGTTCCTGCATCACCTCTTTAACATCCGGCGTAATCAACCCCAAATCTTCCAGAATCAATGGCAAAGAGGAAAGTTCTTTCTTTAGCGTTTCGAAGAAGTCCTTCACGGGCACCTGAACCCATTTTCCCTTCACCGCTGTTTGTTCCTCAGCCGGTATTTCCCAGTAGGCTACCAGACCACGGAAATGATCAAGACGAAGAAGATCGCACAGTTGCAGATTGTGCCGTAGCCTCCGGATCCACCAGGCAAAGCCGGTCCGTTGAAGCTCTGCCCAATCGTAAACAGGGTTCCCCCATCTTTGTCCGGTTTCGCTGAAATAATCGGGAGGGGCTCCCGCGACATACCGGGGTTTTTTATTTTCGTCCAATTTAAAAAGTTCCGGATGAGACCATGCATCCGCAGAGTCCAGACTTGGATAGATGGGAATATCGCCAATGATATTGATTTTCTTTTTGTTGGAATATTCACGCAACGATTGCCATTGTTTGAAGAAAACATACTGAATGAATTTTGACCGCAACGTTCGTTTTTCCAACTTGTTCCTCAAAGCACTCAACTCACCGGCTTCCCGATCACGAACCGGTTGCGGCCATTCATACCACGCAATCTCTTTGTAGTGATCCTTTAAAGCAGCAAATAGACTAAAGTCTTCCAACCAGTGCGCATTCCTGGTGCAAAAATCCGCAAAATCTTTGTCCTTTTCCATACGCCCTTCCGCGTGATGGAAAGCGCGCCGTAAGATTTTTGATTTCCAGCCCACGACTCCTTGATAATCGACACGTTCTTTCGGAAAAGCCGGCACACTCTCCAAATCCGATTTCGAAAGGAGCTCCAGTTGATAAAGCGATTCAACACTGATAAACAAGGCATTGCCGGCAAAAACGGAGTAACTGGTGTAGGGCGAATTTCCGAGATAGGTTCCCGTTGGATTCAACGGGAGGATTTGCCAGTACTTTTGTCCCGATTGGGATAGAAAATCAACAAACCGGTAAGCCTGTGGACCCAGATCCCCTATACCATAGGCGGAAGGAAGTGAAGAAATATGGAGCAGCACTCCATTACCGCGATCTTGCATATTTAATCGTGGATCATAATCGTGATCATGAATCGTAATCTGCAACCCTAATCATAACTCATTGATTAGGAAAAGGATTCAGACTAACGGCTATGATTGACGACTCCGATCACGATTACGATCATGATTCACGATTACTTCGTAGATACGATACCGGGATTCAGCTCCGGTTGCAGAACGCTGCCTTTAGCAAACCGGTTTAACATCAGTCCGCTAAAAATGATGAACGCCCCAATCCATTGCAGCCAGGTCAATCGCTCACCCAGAAATATCATTCCCACCATCAACCCGGCAACGGGAGTCAAATTGGCAAAGATAGAAGTGCGAGTGCTGCCAATTTTCTGGACACCGTAATACCAGGCGGAGTAGCCAAAAACGAGAGCCAGTAAAGCAGAATAAAAAACAGCTATCCAGCTGTAAACCCCAATTTGACTCCAATCCTGATATTGGAAGTAGGGAAGGGACAAAGGAATCATCAGTGAAGTTCCAAACAAAACCGTATAGAGGACATAATGACGGGAGGAGTATGCGCTGACCAGTTTTTTTGAGAAAGCAGTATAAAGAGACCAGCTGAAAGATGCTAACACCACAAAAAGATCGCCCAGATTTGCAGAGAAATTTCCCGCGCGAAAATCTTTAGAACCGACAACAATAAACACAATTCCGCTGAAGGAAAGAAAGATTCCTAACCAGAGATGCCCCTTCACCGCTTCAATTTTCAGCCACTTGCTTAAGGCCGCAGTAAAGATGGGGGTGGTGCCGAGCATAATAGAGACGTTCGAAACGTAACTCAACTTGACTCCATAGATGAACAGAAACTGATAACAGGTATTCCCCAATACACCCAGGATCATGAGTTTCCAGATTGCTTGTTTCTCAGGAGGATTTCGCAACACATCGCGGTATAAAAATAACATCGTGAGTGTGGCGATGCTGAATCGCAAACAATTGAACACAGCAGGATGAAAGGTTCTTAAGGCAACCTTAATGACGCTGATGTTGGCGCCCCAGAAAAACACCATACAAATGAGAATGATGTCGACTTTTGTTAAACGTAATTTCATTGCGTTATATTCTTAACGCAAAGTGGCCAGGACGCAAAGCCGCAGGAACAGAACGAATTCACAAGCACAGATCAAATTTCTATTTCCGTCCGGTGGACCCGAAGCCGCCTTGCTGGCGTGATGTGCCGGAGAGATCCGTTTCTTCCCGGAAGGTCACCTGAATGACCGGCATGATCACAAGCTGAGCAATACGATCATGATGATGAATCGTTTTGGGTTCGGAGGTGAAATTGGCAAGAATCACTTTCACTTCGCCACGATAATCGGCATCAATGGTTCCGGGACCATTTAGAACGAATAATCCTTCTTTTAGCGTCAATCCGCTTCGCGCGCGAACTTCCCCTTGATAGCCTCCGGGAATCTCCATGGCAAAACCGGTTGGAATCAGACCGATTCCAAATGGTGCGATGATGGTTTCTTTGGAAAGACACGCATGAAGATCTGCTCCGGCCGCTTCCTGAGATTTGTATTCCGGCAAACGCGCGTCCGGATGAAGACGTTTGATTTTTACTTCCATCAACCGCGCCGCATTGCCTGAAATAACGCAAGAATCGAACCGACCCCTCCGACTAGAAAAAAGGTAAGGCCGAGGTAAGTTCCTATCACGTAAATCTGAGTTTTCGGTTTTACCACAGGTTTCTGTTGTTGTCTGAGGCGCGGGATTCGGGGTGATCTTCTCGAATTGGTGACGGCGTTCAGATCGTTCAACACTTTCACCGAGCAAAGAAAAATGAGAACGATCCCGATGAGCATCAACACTGCCAGGATGTACAGTATTTTCACTTGATTTGTCTCATCCTCGCATTAACTTTAAACGGTTTCGCACATCCCCCAAAATCTGTTCATGATCAAACGCCAATTCCGGAAGTTGATTCAAATCAAACCAGTTACAATCAGCAGCATCATCGGCTGCTGTTGTAGACGGTTTTTTTTCAAGTAAGGACCAGTAGACCACACAAACCACACGGCCGCGAGGGTCTCGCCCCGGATCCCCGTAGGCGCCAAATTGCGTTAACGGAATGTTTTCTATTCCGGTTTCTTCCTGCAATTCCCTTTTCGCGCCGTCCAATACCTTCTCCCCTTCTTCGACAAATCCTCCCGGCAAGGCCCATTTTCCCTGGAACGGATCATGTCCGCGCTGCACGAGTAAGACGTCATCCCCCACAATCAAGATTGCGTCGGCGGTGAGATAACAGGCCGGGTAGTTCATTCTCATGAATTATAGCGCAGGAGCGGACTGTGCTCCATTTTGCAGGCTAAAGCCTGCGACCCTCGATGCCGGCTTCAAGCCGGCGGTCATTGGCTTACAAAAGGAGGAGCAATTCGGATAAGTTCGTCAAATCCACCGGCCAGAGCGCCCACGGGCGAGGTCGCACGGCGCCTGCGGCGCGATCCGGCCGGCAGCTGAGCACCAATCTGCGCCACGAATCGGGAACGGATTCCCTCCCATACACAGCGCCCAGCAATGCTCCGGCGACGGCAGCGTTGGTGTCCGTATCGCCTCCCTGCATGACCGTGTCCAGAATCCCATCTTCGAAACTATTAGAATGAATCAATTGATAAAAGGCGTTGTGGAAGGCCGTCAGAACCCATCCCTGATGGATGATGGTTTCCGGCTTGTCCTTTCTTGCTGCTGATAAAACGTCAAGAATCGAAGGCTCCAACCCGTTGTTCTGCGCATATCTCCTGACTGCCTCAAAGACTTGCTTACCACTTTGACCGGAGAGAATTGCATGGGCGATGGCAATACAAAACAGGCCACAGCATTGCTGGCAAACCGGATGAGGATGCGTCAATGCGCTTTCTTTTTGGGCCAGGACGAATAACTCATCCGGAGATTTCCTGTAACCATAAATTCCCAGCGGACTCACTCGCATCAGGGAACCATTCGCCTGACTTTCTCTCGACGCATTGGTTCTCATCACTTCCGACGCTCGATTCTTTTGGACATCTTCTTCGGTTACGGCTCGCAAAGCCTGCCCTATGGTGGCGCCAATATCAAAGGGCCGGCTGCCATGAAACCAGAAGTGATATGCCCCTGCAACTTTTTCACTGTTATATTGCTCTTCTTGAACAATGCTTCTCGCGAGTAACAGGGCGAGTTCAGAATCATCTGTGGGTTGACCAGCCATCAATTGAAAAGGGCCGCCATCTTCCATTTTTCTTAAGCCATCCGGATAGCGGTTGTGAATGGTGGCGGCATCCTGGAATTCCACCTGGCTGCCGAGAGCATCTCCTGAGACTTGTCCGATCAAACAACCTTGCGCCCGTGACAGAAGTTCCGCATCTGCGATCGCTTTCCCCGGTTTCAGACGGGAAAATAAAAAGGGAGAGTCGAAGTTGGATTCCATTTTGCTCGAATGACGTAACTGCACCGGACGCCAATCCCTTTTTGATAAATCTTGCACGAGCGCAGGATGTCCTCCGAAACAGATTTTTACTTTGCTGGCCCCATCGGCAGCATAGGTGACCTCTTGCCCATCTTCATTCCAGAAAATTCCGCCGGCTCCGCGCAGCAGAGCATGTCCGGCGGCATAATCCCAGTCGCCCGGACTGTGCCAGGAAACTGCGGCATCACCGTCTCCTACGGCCGCAAGAGCCAAACGATACGCGATACTGGGAAACGCGCGGTATCGATAAGGATGGATGCAGTGGAGCAAAGTCTCCATTAAATGCTCCCTGTGGGTTGAGACCAGCAATACAACGTGACCGGGCTTGGAAAGACCCCATGCTGGTTTTATGCTTTGTCCATTTCGAGTCAACTCAAAATCTTCAGCCCAACAAATTAAGTCCCCTTTATCATCAGGAGCTGTATACGCATACACGACGCCTAGTACCGGTATTCCCTTCTTCACAAGCGCGATCGACACAGCGCTTCCGCGAGCGCCGCGTAAAAAGGAAGAAGTGCCATCGTTCGGATCCACCAACCAGACATGATCATCCTGTGTCTCTATGGAACCGGTTTCTTCGCCACGATATCTATACTGGGGAAAAGTTTCGTTAAGATGTTTGCGAATCAACCATTCCGCTTCATCATCGGCGTCGGCATGCGCGCGCTGACCGCGCGGTCCACCGGGACGATGAAATTCGCGGCGCAGCAATTCACCTGCTTCCAGCGCGAGATCTGTAGCGAGTTCCAACTCCTTCTTGTAACTCAATGCTTACTCCGTAAAGCACGGCCATGCCGGCTAAAGCCGGCGACCCACAATGCCGGATAAATCCGGCGCTCCATTACAACTCAATTCGCCATTTATTCAGCATTTCACTCACCACTTTCTGTGCATGTTGGACACAGTCAGGCACGCCAACTCCGCTGAAGATGTTGCCGGTCATGCACAATCCGTTATTTGATTTCAGCAGTGCGTTTAGTCTTTCTATTTTTGCGCTGTGGCCCACTTGATATTCAGGCATTGCTTCTTTCCAACGGAAGATCCGGCAAAAAGCGGGTTCGTGGCTAATATGCGCAATTCTTTTTAGTTCACTCAGGACTTCATTTTGAATCTCATCATCCGGACGATCGATCCATTCCGGAGCCTGATCACCGCCCAAAAATGCACGGACCAAAAATACATTTTCCGGCGCGCGGCGCGGAAATTTATTCGAAACATACGTGCACGCTAGAATCGAACGGCGTTCCGAAGCTGGAACCAGCCAGCCGAAACCCTCCTTGCGCAAGCCTTCAAATCCGGCAACTACAACCACCGCCGAATTCCTCCGAATCGATTTGTAAAGTGAATCGATTTCAGAAAATTCCTGAATATCGAGCTGTGGAGGTGAGCCTGCCAACACAACCAGATCATAGCGTTCCTCTCCAATTGTCCAGTCTTTCCCATTTTTAGAAATATAATCGACACGATGGCCGAGCTTCCAGTTCGCATCAATTTTTTCTTGCAATCGAGTCACGATCGATTCCATCCCGTTTTCCAGTGTTGTGAATAGACTTTCCGCGGATTCACCGGATTTACGTTTCAGCAATTGCCCGAGGATGCTTCCCTTCTTTTGCATTTCCCAGATCTGAGGAAGAGCACTCTGAAGACTCAAACGATTTACATTTGCGCCGTAGATGCCACTGATCATGGGCTCGCCAATCTTCTGCAGTATTTCCTTACCGAAACGGCGCTCCAAAAAAT
>JBKKAT010000197.1:0-3990 GCA_046714535.1 Acidobacteriota bacterium
GTCAAACTCCCCTCTTCGGAAACCGCCTCCAATTCTTGCAGCAGTCAAACCTCCACAAAACTTCAGAGAATCCAACAAAGGGACGCTGCCTTTCCAATATTCTTCATTCTTTGTCAGGGTAACGCTCTGAGGTTCAAAGGTAGAAATCCGAAAAGGACCTGTTCCAAAACGCCTGAGTTCGCCATCTGTCGTTACTTCCCGAACGATTGCTGTTCTCAATTCCGTCAGTAAAGCTGGATAGATGGGAAGGACCTCCGACAACCGGATCTCGAGTTTGTCTGAGGAGAGCACTTGAATTCCAGAAATACTTGCTGCCGAACCGGAAAGGAATTCAGAGAGTCCGGAAATTGCTGCAAACGCAGCGGGAATATTATACGGCGCCAGCGAAATAGCGTGATGGAGTGAATGACTCACAGTCTCTGCCGAAAGAGGTGCACCATCGTGGAAGCGAATATTTTTGCGTATCGAAAGCGTAAATATTGTTCCACCGGTGTTCTCCCATTTCTCACACAGCCACGGAATGACATGTCCGTCTGGATCCATCTTCATCAATTGTTCAAATACATTCGCCAGAATTTCAGCTTCTTCATCCAGTTTCAGTTCGACCGGATGGATCGGTTCGATGGAGTAAGGAAGTGCTATCACCAGCGAGCCACCCTGATGCCCCAGGTCTTCTAATACTTTTTTAGAACACTGAATCCGCTCCATCTCTTCCAGATAACTCTGTGCCTTCCCGGAGTCGCCGCGCAAATTGCAAACGGTTGCTGCCAGAGAAAGGAACCTCGCAAGAACCGGCATCTCCTGAAGCTGTCTTGCGTGATTCAAACCGGCATCCACCCACCCTTGCGTCTCTTCCACTTTCCTGGCTGCCCACGCCGTCTCTGCAGCCAGAAGGATTGCCTTCGTTAACTGTTGCACTTCCCCTTCTTTTTGCAAAATCTGAATCGCTTCTTTTGCTTCTATCAAAGCAGCGTCAAAATTGCTTTTTAACCTGTAAGCACTGGCGAGGATTAATTTTGCTTCCGCTTCCAGCCCAGTGTTCAAACCGGAATCTTCTTCGAGATAGTCGAGCACCGTTTTTGCAGCGCGAAGCGCTTCCTCCACATTGAAAGCATCTAGCGATTTCTGTGCAAGCTTCAAACCGTATTCAATAATTTTCTGGGGCACGTCCCCTTGAACAAAATGATGAACGAGTTGAGGATACACACGCACAAGTTTTCCCGAATTTCTTTTCTCCAATTCTTCCGCATACTTGCGATGATGCGCTTTTCGTTTGTTTCGCGGCAAACCGGAATACAGCACTTCCCGCAGCACTCCGCTGGTAAAAGCCAGTAGGTCACCACGTGAAAAACGCTCTTCTTCCAGAAAACCTTTTTGAATGAGCTGCTCCAGCATTTCTTCCAGATTCTGTGTGCCTGGAAGCAGAAGCTGGAGATCGCGCGAAGGAAAACTCTTTCCTAAAATCGATGCTGCTGCCAGCAATTCGTGGAGAGGCGAACGCAACTCCCGAAGCCGTTTTTCAACAGTTTGCTGAACTGTGGCTGGAAGGAATTGCCCGCCTATCTCAATTGCAAGAATCCACTTTCCGCCATCCTCCTTTATGATTCCACCGGTATCCTGCAAAGAACGAAGCAATTCTCTTATGAAAAACGGATTCCCCTCCGTGATTTCGTTGATCCTTCTCAGAAGTTCATTGTCCAGTTGATCGGTTTCTAAAAGACTTTCGACAAAAATGCGTTGTTCGTAGAGAGAAAAGGGTTGCAAAAAGATTGGAAGGAAACGGCGATCCCCTTCAAAGCTGCTGATCATGCTCATCAGTGGATGGCGTTTCTCTACTTCAGTCGTCCGGTAAGTTGCGATGATCATGGTTGGCGTTGGCCCCATTCTGCGCACAATGTATTGGAGAGCATCGGCTGATGCAGCCGCGGAATGGAGCTCTTCAAACAAAAGCAATAGCGGTTTTCCTGCGCCTGCACGGATCATTGCCCGGGCAAGAAGATCGTACACGGCAGTTGGATCCTTTGAAGCGGAATAGAAAGCGGGTGAATCTAAAGAGGCTGCACCGCGAAGCTCTCCAATCTCTCCCAGGACTGGAAAGAAAGCGCGCAGATCAGGAGCCAGATCAGAAAAGTCAATAACAGGGGAAGAGCTGGTGCTGGCACGAAAACGAAAGAACTCCTGGATCGCCTCGCAAAAACCCTGATAACGGAATCCCTGTTCTTCTCCCACGAATCTTCCATGAAGAACCTGGACTTTGCGAGCCCGTGCGAGGATTTCCAATTCATCGAGTAACCGGCTTTTTCCAATTCCCTGCTCCCCACCGATTACGACAAACTGGCATTCCCCTGAAATCGCAGAATTCAACCGGTGCTGAATTTCTGTTAACTCCTTTTCCCTTCCAACAAGCTTCGAACGTTCCGGTAATTGAAATTGCGCTGCCGGCGGAGTGATGAGAAGAGTTTCCGCTTTTCCTGTGTGCTGCAATTTTGATTTGTAACTCGCTAAGGATAGCGCAAAGATCTTTCCCCTTGCGGGTCTTTGGATTCGATCCTTCTGCAAGGCTTCCAAAATAAGATTCTGAAGCTCCTTATCGATCTCGATTCCTTTTTGAACGGGAGCCCGCGGAACTTCGTGAACAATGCGATAAATCACCTCATGAAAATCGCCCGTGAATGGCGGTTCTCCCGCAATACATTCGTACAATACGGTTGCAAGCGAATAAATATCGCTTCGTCCATCGATTACCTCTTCAAAAATTTGTTCGGGACTCAGATAGCAGACTGTTCCTACAAGCTTTCCACTAAGGGTGATTCGATCTTCGGTCGTTACTCTGGCCAGGCCGAAATCGGTGAGTCGTGCCCGAAGTTCATTGAATTCATTTTTTGTGAGCAGAATATTCTCCGGTTTGATATCCCGGTGAATGACGCCCCTCTGATGGCTGTAATCGAGAGCTTCCGCTACTTGAATCGCAATTTCCAGAGCCTCTCCGATTCGCAAAGATCCTTCAATAATATACGCGCGGAGATTTGTGCCTTGAACATAAGGCATGATCAGATACATCAAGCCTTCGTGTTCTCCAATGTCATGAATTCCGACAATCGATGGATGATCCATTCCGGCTATGATGCGGGCTTCCCTCTGAAAACGTTCTATCTGTTCTTCATTGATCCGGCCGGGAGAAATTAGTTTGATTGCGACTTTTCGCTGCAGGACAGTATCTTGAGCCAGATACACAATCCCCATTCCGCCTCTTCCTATTTCCTGCAGGATCTCGTAACGACCGGAAAGGAACTTCCCTATCATCGTCGTCTCCTTGGCGACATTTCCCCTGATTAACTATAATGTGTAGAAATTCATTATGGCACGGGACATTCGGCAGGGGGAGGCAGAGCCGGAGGTCAAACTTCGGCCACTATGAGGCTTTGTTTGTACCATGGCGATACGATTGCGGCCCTGTATTGTGACAACCGGACGAAGAAAAAACCTTTTCATGAAGAAGAAGCGACAAGGCTCAAAACCATCGCCGGATATGATTACCGTCTACGTGAAATATGTAGATTTGCAGCGCCGCAACAGAATGCACTCTTCCCGTGGCGCGATTCCCGATTTGGATCAACTTTTTGTTGGCGAGTCAGCACAAATGCGCGAATTGAAAACAGAGTTTCGCGCGATAGCAGCGGTCGATGCGCCAGTCCTCATTTATGGTGAAACAGGAACGGGCAAAGAAGTGGTGGCGCAGGCGCTGCATGAGTTTTCGCCACGGGGTAAAAATGAGTTTGTGGCTGTGCATTGCGCAGCAATCAATGAAGGAATCTTCGAAATACCAGGAAATAAACATTGAGATAACACGGATGAATTCACGGAATTTGTGTACATTCCTTTTATTCTGTTTTTGCATGGGAACCGCATCGGCTGAAATGGATCTTGTATTGAAACAGGAAATCCCCAGCAACTGCAGGGAAATGACCATGACGATGATCCATGATACAC
>JBKKAT010000198.1:0-3995 GCA_046714535.1 Acidobacteriota bacterium
TTTCCTCTGCGCAAGATGGCGACATCATCGTACTGCATGATGGCAAAGTCGATCTTTCCGGCAATGAAGTGATAAAAGAAACGCATTACAACGGAATGAAAGAATGCCTGCCATTGTTAATTGAAGGATTGCGCGAAAAGGGCCTTACACCGGTCCGGCTGGATGAGATGTTAAAAGAACCCGCCTATTCTTCGCAGCCGGCCTGAACTCCGACAATTCGATATCGGTAGACTTTGAACCATCTGATGATACACTGAGACCATGCAAGTGGAGTTGATTGCTCCAGCCAGTGAAGATTCAACATTCCTTCCTCGCATCGCAATGGGCATTCTCGCCGCAATGATGCCTCCCGAAGACGAAATCATATACTCCGATGACCTGATCCGCCCATTCAATATTGAACGGGACTTGAAAGATGTGGACCTTGTAGGGATCAGCATCGATAGTAAGACAGCCCGAAGGAGTTATGACATAGCCGATGCTTACCGCAGCAAGGGGATCAAAGTCGTTGTAGGTGGAATTCATCCAACCGCGTTGCCTGAAGAAGCGGCAGAACATTCGGATGCGGTCGTTGTAGGTGAAGCGGAAGACATCTGGCCTCAGTTGATAAACGATTTCAAGCGAGGAACACTGCAGAAGATCTATCGTGCAACGCCTCCCGTACTGGCAGGACGTCCGCTGGCCCGGCGGGATTTGTTTCGTTCAAAAAAATATATTCCTTTTCAGGTTGTTCAAACCATGCGGGGCTGTCCCTATCCGTGTGAATTTTGCAGTGTTTCGACGGCCAACGGGACTACAATGCGTTTTCGTCCGGCCGATGAGGTTCTTGAGGAGCTGCAAACGCTTGGAAAACTGATTCTGTTTGCCGATGACAACGTGATGATTCACAATAAATACTCAGCTGATTTGTTTAACCGGATGATTCCGTTGGGAAAACACTGGATCGGCCAGTGCTCGCTTGCAGCCGTTAGACATATTGAAAATATTCAACTGATGGCGGCCAGCGGTTGCAAAGCACTCTTTGTGGGATTTGAAAGCATTGATGATGAGACTGTGAAATACACAGGCAAAAGGCAGAATCGTCCGTCACAATACAAAGAAGTTATCGAGATGCTTCACGAACACGGCATCTCCATCTGGGGCTCTTTTGTTTTCGGATTTGATACGGACAATCTTGAAGTGTTTGATCGAACGGTTGAGTTTGCCATCGATCTTAAATTGACGCTGGCCACATTCGCAATGCTGACACCGTATCCGGGAACGCGATTATATCGCCGCCTGAAAGAGGAAAACCGGCTGACGGATGCCAACTGGTGGTTGCATAGTCAACATGATTTGGAATCTCCTTATTATCAGCCTACCCAGATGAGTCGTGAACAATTGCACGAGGGTTGGGTGAGAGCCTGGAAGAAGTTTTACTCCGCCGATGCCATCTGGCAGCGCTGGACTGTCCGTCGTCAATCCAGTTGGATCCAAATGCTCGGGTATTTGCCGCTGAATTTCATGCAAAACCGTTTGGTGAAAAGAAAAATTGTTGGAGGCGTTCAACGTTTCCGTACATCACTCCCATTAGATGCGTGCGCTTCATGAAAATTCTGCTGATTAAGCCTAAACCAGATTCATTTCAGTTTGGTCTGGCTCCATTTTTTCAAACTGAACCTCTCGGACTTCAATACATTGCGGCTTCTCTTGAACAGGCAGGTCATGTTGTTGAGATTCGGGACATGCGGTTTGAGCGGCTACCTCTGCACAAAATTCTTAAAAATTTCTCTCCGGCATTAGTTGGCATCACTTGCCTTCATATTCTGGATGCAACAGCGGTGCTGAGTATGGCGGAAGCAGTGAAGGCATTTGATCCTTCCATATTTATTCTTGCCGGCGGCCACGCGGCATCGGCCTATCCTGAGGCTTTACGAGAGTCACCTCACATCGATTCGATCTGCATCGGCGAAGGCGAACAAGCCATACTTGCCACAGTGGATGCTTTGGATAAAGGTGTGGATCCGTGCAATCCACCGAAGTCTTCACTTCTGGATCTGGCTCATGTGCCTGTTCCGAGCCGAAAACTGGTTTCCCGTTATCAGAAAAATTACTGTTGTTTGAATTTCATGCCGGTATGGACGATGGAGACATCCCGCGGATGCTCGTACCGTTGTAAATTTTGTTCGGTTTGGCAGGTTTACAAGGGAACAACCCGGTTTCATAGGCTGCAAGATGTGCGTGCAGATTATGAAGCGACCGGCGAAAATCTCTTCATTATTGATGATCTTTTCTGGTCGAATGAAGATGGCAGTCGCGAACTCGCGAAAGTTTTGTTGAACTCCAAAGAACGGAAGAATTGGATCCTGACTCAGTCACGGCTTGATCTTGTCGCCAATTATCCACATTTGCTCGAGGCGTGGCGTCCTCTTGCAAAACATTTTGACATTTTCTTTGGATTTGAAGCGGCAACTTCGGAAAGGTTAAAAGACCTGAATAAGGGTTGTGGCGTCGATGTTGTATCTGAAGCGCTGAAAATTGCAGGACGATTTGGTTTCGGAGTGACTGGAAATTTCATTATCGATCCTGATTTTGAAGAATCGGATTTTCATACCCTATGGTCTTTTCTGGAGGAGCATAAGTTACATCGCGTAGGTTTTACAATTCTTACTCCGCTTCCCGGCACAAAATATTTTGATAGGGTTAAGGACGACCTGCTGGTCTTCGATTTAGCGAAGTACGACTTGCACCATCTGCTCAAAAGACCAAAATTGCCTATGAAGAGATTTTTCGAGCTTTACTGCGAAAGTTGGCGAAGAAGTGTTTTGAATCTGAAAGGTCAAAAGAAATGGTGGCACTGGGCGAAAGAAGTTTCGCCTCAAAAAATCCCGAGACTTGCCCGGATTCTGTACCGTACTCAAAAATTGATGGATCCAAAAGCCTATCTTTCGGAAAATGTATTACCAGATACCGGGTCGCGTGATCTGACGGTTTAGGAGGTTTCGTATGCGCATCAAGCTCATCTATCCGACATGGCAGCGAATCCAATATCAAACTCAGTACGTTCTGCCTCCGCTGGGTGTTGCTGTAGTCGCAGCGCTCACACCATCCGAACATGAGGTTACCATCTGCGATGAGAATGTCGAACCGATCACTTTCGAGTCGGCCGACCTGGTTGGCATATCCACTTTGCTCGTGAGTCAGGCGCCAAGAGCTTTTGCGATCGCCGACGAATTCCGGTCCCGCGGTGTGCCGGTGGTTCTTGGCGGACTTACAGTGACCTGCTTGCCTGAACTCTCACGTCAGCATGCTGATGCCATCGTTTTAGGCGAAGCGGAAGGAGTTTGGCCTCAGGTCATCTCGGATGCGGAGCAAGGAAAACTGAAGGCGGTATACGAGCGGGAAGGCTTTGCATCAGGAGACGAAATTCCCCCGGCCCGGCGCGATCTTTTGAACGCCGAACACTACACTTACCGCGGCGTTCGTATGATGGATTTGGTTGAAACGAGCAGAGGCTGCCGATTTGGTTGTTTCCCCTGTCAGGTTCCTTACGTAGCTGGAAAAAATCATCGCATCCGGGAAATCGAGACGGTAGTGGATGAAATGGCTGCCATAGCGAACGACCGCGTTTTTATTGTTGACAACGCAATGGAACAAGATGAGTCACATCAGCGACAGCTGTTTTCGGCCATGGTCCGCGCCAAAAAGAACTGGGTTGCTCATCCGATCTCAGCGAAACCGGACATCCTTCAACTGGCGGCTGAGTCCGGCTGTTGGTTTGTTTACCAGGCTATCTGGCAGGAGTCGGATATGATCCGCGAGAAAGTCCGGATGATGCACGACTTTGGAATCGCCGTTGAGGGAACGATCCTTTTGGGGCTGGACACTCACGGACCGGACATATTCAAAAGAATGGTCGATTTTCTGCTGGACTGCGACATCGACCTGGCGGAATTCACTGTGCTTACACCCTTTACCGGCACAAAATACTTCAATCAAATGAGACGGGCCGGACG
>JBKKAT010000199.1:0-11589 GCA_046714535.1 Acidobacteriota bacterium
CCCGCCGACATCCTCTTCCGGCACTTCGATAACTTCCGCAATGAGAGTCTTGATTTGAGCGCTAACCTGCTCCGGACTTCTGTTTTCTGTTTCCGCCATTACACCTCCTCTAGCTAAATTATCGTGATCCTGATCGTGATCATAATCTTGATCGCATTAATCTCTTAACGATCCACCCCTTGATTTTGATTGCGCGCCTGCACGGCGCGCTGAAAACGTTTTTCGTTGATCGCTTGTCCGAAGAACTGAAGAGGAGCCGTCTTAAAGCCAATCTTCTGTGCTTTCATAAAAATGTCTTTGGCCAGCACAGGATCGGAAAGTCCCAACCCATAATTCCCCTTGTGATGAATTGCGGCAAGGGTAAGAGTTTCCGCAAAACATCCGTAGATCTCATGGCAACTGACCATTCGGGTCAGTGGAACATCCATCACATTCGGAACGTTACGGCCGCGATCGACATCGACTCCGGAAGGTAAACGAACGATCCCTCCTTCCAAAGCGATCAAATCGTCTCGCTCTTTTGAGATTTTTTCCGGAACGTTTTTCGGAAAAGCATCATCGATGATAATCGCGCCGGGTTTCAACATGCTCGCTTCGATAATTGTCCGCGGTGAGTTTGTGGCCACAATGATGAGATCTGCTGTGCGAATATCCTGCAATCGGTTCGAACAAGAAATTACAACTTCAGGATTGATATCGATAAGTGTTTTGCTAAGCTCCGTAAGGTGATCCTGCCACAGGATGTCCACGAGTGTTAGTCTAGGCACTCCCAACTCTGTGAGTAGTTTTGCGCAACCGGAACCGATCGAGCCGACCGCGCCAACCACGGCAACTGTCGCGTCCTGCAACCGAAGCTGCACTTTGTCTGCGCTTCGTTTCGCAATTTCCAGGATGTTTGCAATGGTATAAGCGTGTCCCGTTGTGAAGCTCAAGCCCGGAAAATCTTCGCTTAGAAAGCGTCCGCCTTTGCCAAAAAATGCAATCAGTCCAGCCATTCCCACTACGTGGGCTCCCAATTGTTGTGCGAGTTTTGCGCATTGGCGTATTTTTGCTTTGCGAAGTTTGTGATTGGTCAAGAGCTGTTCTGTCGAATTGTCGATCACAATGACCCAGCCACGAACGCTCAAACCATCTCCACCAAGACCACGAAAATTCAGCTCAAACACGGTCGGAAAAGATCGTTCACACCACTCCTCAAAACGATCTTCGGGAAATTTCCGGAGGAAGCCATGCTCGCGCTGCAAATCCTCTGTGTATCCGTAGTGCGCAATGTGAGCAAAATTTGCCGGATGATTCACTTTTAATTTGCGCACAAGCGGTGAAAGAACTTCAAATTTCTCTCTGGTAATTTTGCGAAATTCCTCCCGCGCGCCCTCATCTTCCCGGAGTTGATCAAAATGAACGGTGTCAATCAAAAGATCGATATAGGCATCCCGCTCTTCCAAAAGAATCGGCGCAATCATTTCATAAACTTCATCGATCAGGATTCGTCTTTCTTCCAGTGATAAATCAAAGGGCCAGTGAACCGAGCTGCGGTCGCGCAACAGGGGAAGGATCGAAATCACGGAAAATGGAGATTTCCCACTGCCAAACAGCGGATTCTCCAGTCCCAATAATTGCGTAACGAGAGGTACTACCGTATAAAGACTGTGGAAGGTTTGGTCCTCAAGCTGATCCACGAGTTTGGTCGTAACTTCTATGAATTTATGGAAGACCCCTAGATCGGCGCCTGGAATCTTCCCTTCAGCTTTCAGGTACATTTGGCATTCCGATGTCTTGAGGAGTTAGATCGAGTTTTCTCAAAACGTCCCTTATGACGCCGTCATTCGCAAGAATTTTTTCGCGGGCCAGCGCTTCCTCGTACGTCATCTTCCCTTCCCTCACCAGACAACTCATCTCAGCGATGTAAGGGTGATATCCCCTGTTGTTGACGTGCGAAGCGATAGCAACGCTGTTCAGCCGGCAATTCGTAGAACAGGCATCTGTGTCTTTCGGTGCAATCCAGCCGTACTGAGCAATGGTTTCCAGAATCTGTTCTTCATCATATTCAACCATTGCATGGTAGGGATACAAGACGCGCGGATAATTCTCTCCTTCTTGCAGATACTGACTCTTGATCAGGTATTGATCGATTTCGTCTCCCAAAACCTCAAAAAGCGGATCACGAATTACTTTTGGAAAATCAACGGGATCATCCCGGTTTACATCATGAGCAAAAAACATGGTGGAACCGGTCTTCATGAAACTTTCAATACCCACATCGGCAGCCTGCCCGGGAGTAAATCCTATAACTACCAGAGGAATGTTTTTTTCTTTCCCCATTTTTAGAGCAATACTCAAGACCATTGCAATACAGCTCAGACAACATTGATTTGCGTAAGGAAGCAATGTTTTTGAAAAAAGTTCTTTATTCAGGAGCGCTTCGCGAAACATTGTTTTGAGCATGCTCGCTTTCGGGCGAAAAAACATGTGGTCCGCGCCCAGAAGATCGACAACCTTCCCGATATTCCTCATAGCCTGGGGAGAAATGAATCCGTTATCGAGAGTGTAGGCCAGTGTATTGAGCTTGTACTCTTTTGTCAGCAGATGAAGGAGAAATGTGCTGTCTTTACCGCCACTGTAACATAACACGCAGTGATACCCTTCGGTATTTCGTTTTGCCTCTTCGATCACATGCTCGAATTGATGGCGCAGTTTTTCTTTGAAAACACGCAACCGGTCTGCGAAAAGATCGTAATAGATGCAATAGTTGCAGGATCCGTTCGCCTCCAGCACAATGCCAGGAAAAGCTTCAGGGAGAGCACAGCGTAAACATCTCTTAACAGACATATTCGTGATAATTGATTATCGCACTTTCAGCAACGTTTGTTGCTTGATGGTTGGATCGTGGAAAGTTTTTTATTATTTCTCTCTGTATTTCTCGTAGAACTTATCCACAATTTTACCGGACTTGTCGATGGAATGCTCCATAGCGTGAAGAGAAGCTTCCATGATATCAACGGGCAGCGCTGTAATCCTTTTCGTAATTGTGTCGCGTTTTTCCTTGTCCGGCGAATTCAATTCGTAGGCTTTTGAGACGAATGACTGCGTCATCTCTGCCGCAACTTTTAACGATTCCAGTCCTGCATAGAAAAAACCAAGAGAAAATCGGTTGAACTCATCTCGGGCTTTCCTGGCAATGTCAGTCATATCTGACGCTGCGTCCCGGACCTTTTCTTCTGTCGTGTCGTCGTGGGTCGTCTTTTTTGACTCTGTCATAAGTCTCTTCCCTCCGCTACTTATATTCTACAGCTTTTCCTCGCAGGTGCAAGGATAAATCGTCGAGATGCTTCATTTCTTGATGTCTTCCACGCGCTTGATTCCAAAGGTCAGTTCCGCTTTTGCCACAATAGTATGATCCACGGTTGCCACGGCCCGCACTACGGCTCCTGTGGAAACGGCCTTCTCAACCGTCACTTCGATTTGCAATTGATCCCCGGGAACGACCGGCTTCAAGAATCTGGCTTTTACCGCCCCGAAGATGAATACGAAATTCTGGTCCTGCCCAGGAGGGATGGCTTCTTCATAACTTTTGCGAAAAAAAATGATCGCTGTTTGCGCCATGCTTTCGATGATGAACGCGCCAGGCATTACGGCAACATTCGGAAAATGACCCAGGAAGAATATTTCATTGCCGGTTATGTTCTTGATCGCAATTGCTTTGTGACCTTTTTCGATTGAAATGACACGATCCACCATGAGAAAAGGAAAACGATGAGGTAGGAGAGCTTTTATTTCTTCGAAATCAATCTGCATAATCTGTTAAGAAATTTCCACAATCCGAATCAAGTTCCAAATAGTCACCCTTCATAGCGTTCCAGGATTAAAGAAGCGCTATTGAAGTCGCAACCTATGGAATTGACCATTGCGATGCGCGCTGGAATGTTTCTGCCGCTGCCTGACAAAGCTTCTAACATGAAGTCAGAATCGGCCTCCTGGAAATGGATTGTGGGAGGAATGATTCCTTCTCTTAGTGCGAGGATCGCGGCGCAAGCTTGAATTGCGCCTGAAGCCCCCATGGATTCTCCAACCATCGATTTGATAGAACTGATTGCGACCCTTTCAGAACGGTCTCCGAATGTTCTGAGAATTGCTCTCGCTTCCAAGCCGTCAGCTACCACACTTCCATTCGCAGAAGCACTGATGTAATCAACATCCTCCGGTCGCAAACCACCATCGCGCAATGCGAGTTCCATAGAATCCAGAATGCCTTCACCGCCTGGACGAAACGCCGTGCCGAACGCTTTTATCTCAGCATAGATTTGCGCTCCTCTGCTTTTCGCATGATGTGCGCTTTCCAAAACCAGCAACGCGGCCCCTTCACCAACAATGAATCCATTTCGCGAAACGTCAAAAGGCGCGGACTCTTCGTGTGTATTCCCATTGGATCCGGAAAGAAGCCTGATTTTGCAAAATCCAACATAGGAAGACAAACATAGTTCCTCAACTCCACCAGTCACCAGGATATCCGCCTGGCCCGCTCGAATCATGTCCGTGGCATAAGAGATTGCCTGTAAACTCGAAACGATTCCAGTAGCTATCGTGGTGTTGAGGCCTGTCATTCCGTATCGTATCGCGGTGTGACCTGCAGGCGAATTGATCACTGTATTGGGGAAGGCCATAGGGTTCACATAGCGTGGCCCCTCACGCAAAGCTTCTTGATCAAAACGACTAATGCTATCCAGACTGCCAAAGGTCGTACCAAGAACCAATCCTATCTCTAAATCCTTCCTTGCTTCCAGATTGGAGTCCGTTAGAGCCAGTGAAGCGGCGCATCCCACCAGCTGAGTGCTTCGATCCAGATATTTGAGTCCTTTGCGACCCAGTAAATGCTCCGGTTCAAAAGGTACTACCTGTGCGGCACGATGGCAGCTGAGGTTGGAAGTATCAAAGAGACTAACGTCGGTCACTCCATCTTTGCCTTCTTTCAAGCCATTCCAAAAGGCTTGCTTGCCGGTCCCGATGGGTGAGACGATACCAATTCCTGTTATTACAATCCGCTGATCTTTCACTGTATTTTGCCTAAAACGAGCACGGCGTTCAGTCCTCCAAAAGCGGCTGAATTATTTAACGCAACATCAACTTTGTGATCCCGCGCCATATTCGGGACATAGTCCAGATCGCATTCCGGATCTCTCTCGCTGTAATTCATTGTGGGTGGAACGACATTATCACGGACCGATAAGACGCACGCAGCTCCTTCGATAGCGCTTGCTGCTCCCATGGTGTGTCCGATCATAGATTTAACAGAACTGACAGGAACGCGATAAGCGCGACCGTTAGAAAAAACGCGTTTGATCGCGACGGTTTCTGTCCGGTCATTTGTTGGAGTCCCCGTTCCATGAGCTCCGATATAGTCAATATCTTCGGTGCCCACTCCGCTTTGTTTTAGCGCTCTCTCCATTGCGCGCACCAGGCCGAGTCCTTCCGGATGAGAGCCGGTCATATGATAGGCATCACAACCAAGCCCATATCCCAACACTTCGGCATAAATTTCAGCGCCTCTGCGCTTCGCATGATCCAACGTTTCCAAAATCAGGACACAGGAGCCTTCCCCGACCAGCATTCCTTTTCGGTTCTTGTCGAACGGCTGGCAAACCTGCGGAGCAATCGCACCAACACGCGCAAACCCGGTGAATGCAATTTGCGAAAAACAATCGGCGCCTCCGGCAAGCGCAACATCTACACGCCCCATCTTCAAAAGATCGGATGCGTAGCCAATCGCGTAATTGCCCGCTGAACAAGCTGTGGGAATCATCAGATTAGGTCCGCGAAAGCCGAACTCCAGGGCGACATTTGTGGGAATGATATGGCATGGGTACTGTGGAACGAGCTCCGGTGAAACTTGATCGATACCTTCTTGCACCCAGACACGATCGATTTCCTCCAAAACCTGTGGTTCGCCCATCGTTGACCCCAACACAGTTCCCACAATCTGGTCGTTCAAACGTTCACCATTCAACCCTGCGTCTTCCAACGCAATGCGAGCCGCAGCAATCGCAAGTTGTGAACAGCGTCCCATGGTCGAACTTCTTCCGTTTCGAATGTACAAATCAGGTTGAAAATCCGGAATCTCGGCGCCCAGATGCACATCGTAGGAAGAAGTATCAAATGCACGCACGGGTCCAGTGCCGGATTTGCCTGCCAGCAAGTTCCGCCAGAACTCGGTCTTTCCTGTCCCGATCGATGTGACCAGTCCAAGTCCCGTAATGACTACTCTTTCATGCAAAGTCTTCATCTTCCGGCTTTCAACGAAACAATCATGGATTCCAAAAATAACTCGTGGAGTTTTTCGGCAGAAGTGGGTAAATTCAAATGACGATCCTCTCCTTTCTCACCGAGTAAGATAATTCCATTTTGACAGGTCCAGCTGAGTATCGCGAAATCGAGTGAATTGCATGGCTCGAATACACCCTGGTCCACGCCTCTTTGAATCATTTCGGCGACCAAATGAATCGATTGCATCGCTTTTTCATCGCAGCGTTTGCATAATTCCGCTGAAATTTTCTTGTGGATTTCCAGCGCGGAATAATAGTAGAGAAAAAGCATCCGAAAATAACCGGTGTATTCGCGGTAAAAGCGGTAATAAGCGTGCCCCATATGCCGCAGTGTCGTGTCGGCGGGAAGATCTACGGAAGCTGCATCTGTGAGCATCTCATGAAGAATCGTTGAACCCTCCAGCATAATGGATACGTAAACTTCTTCCTTGCTGGGGAAATACAGGTAAATGGTTCCTTTGGAAAGTTCTGATCGCTCGGCAATATCTTCGACTGTGGCGCCTTCAAAACCTTTTTCAAAGAAAAGTTCACGAGCAGCATCCAGGATCTGGCTTCTTCGCGCTTCTTTTTCGCGTGCGCGTCGTTCAGTTACAGTCATGCTGAAATATTATAGCAGCCTATGGACCCGCAGGTGTCCCGCCTGCACTATGGACCGCAGCCGTATGGAGCGCTGGCGTCCCGCCGGCATTATGGACCGCACGCGTCTCGCGTGCCCTTTCAAACATTGATTTTTTCATGGGATGCGGTATAAACGTTCTAGCGTTATGGATCATCGCGAGCCGGTAGAACCGACACCCAAAGAAGTACCCATTATTGCTCCGGGCCACACGTTTGCTTCGATTACCGACAAAATCAGCTCGATCGTACTGACCAGGAAAACTCCGATTGCCTGGTTTATCGGTTTTGGAATCGTGTTCATGCTCATGATGATGCTGTTGTACTCCATCACTGCATTGCTGCTCCGCGGCGTAGGACTCTGGGGCATAAACATTCCGGTTGGTTGGGGTTTCGACATCGTAAACTTCGTCTGGTGGATCGGTATCGGTCACGCCGGTACTCTTATTTCAGCAATCCTCTTACTGCTGCGTCAGGAGTGGCGCACATCCATCAACAGGTTTGCGGAAGCCATGACTTTATTCGCGGTGGCGTGCGCAGGCCTGTTTCCGTTGATGCATTTAGGCAGACCGTGGCTCTTCTACTGGCTTTATCCCTATCCCAACACGATGCAAATGTGGCCGCAATTTCGCAGCCCACTGGTTTGGGATGTGTTCGCAATCACAACCTATTTGACCGTTTCCTTCTTGTTCTGGTTCATCGGATTAATTCCGGATCTCGCAACCTTGCGCGATCGCGCAAAGCATCGCGCTTCGCAAATTATTTACGGAACGCTGGCGATGGGATGGCGTGGATCTGCGCGGCACTGGCACCGCTACGAAACTGCTTATCTGTTGCTGGCCGGATTGTCCACTCCGCTGGTCGTATCGGTCCACACGATTGTAAGTTTCGATTTTGCTGCCGGTATCATACCGGGCTGGCATGCAACCATTTTCCCACCGTATTTTGTAGCGGGTGCCATATATTCGGGATTTGCTATGGTTGTTACGCTGGCGATTCCGATCCGCGCCCTGTACGGGCTGGAAGGTTTTATCACAATGCGCCATTTGCAAAACATGGCAAAGGTAATGCTGGCTACAGGGCTGATCGTTGCTTACGGCTACATGATGGAAACATTCATGGCATGGTACAGCGGCAATGAATATGAAGAATTCATGATCATGAACCGCTTCAAAGGGCCGTACGCAACGATGTACTGGTCCCTGATATTTTGTAATGTGGTTGTGCCACAACTGTTGTGGTTGCCTAAAATCCGCGGAAACGTCATTTCGTTATTTGTCATTTCCATCATCGTCAATATCGGAATGTGGTTGGAACGATATGTCATCATTGTCGTCAGCCTGCATCGAGATTTCCTTCCCTCTTCCTGGGGAATGTACTCCGGCACAAAATATGATTGGTCCTTCTATGTCGGCACCATCGGCCTATTCCTTACGTTGTTGTTCTTGTTTATACGGGTATTGCCGATGATTTCTATTTTTGAAATGCGAACACTGGTTCCGGAAGCGGAAGTGCGCGAGTAAAAATGAATCATCCTTCGCTCTACGGATTGGCTGCGGAATTTGACGATCCCACCAGTCTTGTTCATGCAGCCCGCCGCGCGTACGAAGAGGGCTATCGCAAGATGGATGCCTATTCTCCTTTTCCCATTGAAGAACTTTCAGAAGCAATCGGTTTCCATCATTCGAAGTTACCGGTACTCGTTCTGATTGGCGGAATTCTTGGATGTCTGGGCGGATTTTTCATGCAATATTACATTGCCGTCATTTCCTACCCGATTAATATCGGAGGCAAACCCTTTAACAGTTGGCCTGCTTTTATACCCGTAACTTTTGAATGCACCGTGCTCGTGGCTGCCCTCACCGCCGTTTTCGGGATGCTTGCCTTAAACGGACTCCCGGAGCCTTATCACCCGCTCTTTAATGTAAAACGTTTTGCTCTGGCGACCCGGAACCGCTTCTTTTTATGCATCGAATCCAACGATCCGAAATTTGATCCGGATAAGACCAGACAATTCCTGGATAGTCTCGCGCCGCGAGAAGTCTCCGAAGTAGAACCGTAATTCTAAACAAAAGATAACAAGGGAACGAAGAGTTAATTCCTTCTTTGTTTTCTTCGTTTTCTTTTGTTAAACATTCGTCATTACCAAAACGAACCATTTTGAACCGTTTTGGTTCATTTTGGTAGTATAATGGCATCATGCTGGCATTGAACATAAAGGGAGTTCCTCCAAAACTTTATTCGAAACTCAAAACGAGCGCGCGAGACAACAGGCGAAGCATGAACAATGAGGCAATCTTCCGTCTGGAACAGGCTTACGGTTTTCGCCCGCGAGAATCCTCCTCCGTTCGAAAATCAAAAGCGAAGAAAGCCTGAGCGGGCATCCTTCTTAAACAGCATCACCAGGAGAGTCGCAGCCTCGCTTCCAGACTTGAAATATGTTAGATTATTATCTAACCAATATGAAAGCCATCGAATCACGATTTGAATTTGCAGTGAGTTCCTGGTTCGAAACATTTTTTGCCTTGCAGCTGTTAACGGATGATTCTTCACGCATCCATGACGGTTGGAAAAAACATGCCCTGCAGAAACTTCCGGCAAGTTTCCAGGGTAAGTTCGACCTGATCGGAGGATCGCCTTATCTCTGGCCCGTATTGGCCGATACTTTACTCGATGTGCCGTTGAATCTGCCATTCGAAAAACGGCTGAACCTGTTTACCCGCATGTCGCACGAAAAACTTAAAGAAACCATTTTTCATGGCATTTTTCATGAGCGGGGACCGGTCCATCATTTGCTTTCGGGACAATACGATCTTCTTCAAACCATCACACGGTTGCCGAAAGTGAAACAGGAGTGGCTCGCCTTTGTGGGTTTGTATCCGCCTCAAAAAAGATCGCCACTTTTTCGAGGACTGGAGTGTTTATTGAGAACACCGAAGGAATTTCAGAAAATCGCGGCGCACCTGCTGGAAATTTTCTGGACGAAGGATTTCAAAGACACGTGGGAGCTCATTCAAATGCAGATCGAACGATCCAAAGAGGAGAAAGAGCGGCTCTTTCAATCCAGTTCGCTGAAAGAGTTCGCACAACTCGCGCTGCTTCGAGTAGAAATTGATGAACGAAAGGGTTTGCTGAAACCGGTTCGCGGCGGCTACAGCCTGGCACTGAAAAATCTTTCCCGGGCAGTCTTATTGCCATCTGCTTTCAATGATAAACGACACTGGACCTCCTTCGATAAGAGACCAGGTAGAGTCGTTGCATACTTTCCGTATTTTGAACCGTCGATTTCATTAACCGGATTTTCCACCGGTATTGATGTTGATGCGGCGCAAGCGGAACCGGACCCGGCTTTGATTTTCAAAGCATTAGGAGACGCCACCCGCTATGCAATCGTCTCTCTTCTGGCGAAAGAGCCAACCACATCAGCGGACCTTGCCAAAACCCTTGGTTTGTCCCGGCCCACGGTCTCTCACCATACTCATGTGTTGCGTGAAGCCGGCCTTCTGAAAGAAACGGTCGTCCAGGGAAACACTATTCAACTCTCTGTCAGACGGGACCTCCTGGAGAACCTTTCCGGACTTGTCATCAACAAACTCTTTCATTCCACGAAAGAAATCAACTTAAGAAAAACGAGGAACAAATGAATCCTGGATTAGGAAATGATCATCCCTCTATTCACTACTACGACAGCGACTACCCTTCCCCTTATGACACGATATTTCCGGAAAATTTTGATTCGATCACGGAATATCAAGGACTCGCTTTTGATATTGAAAGGTATCGCGAGCTTGTAGCAGAGTCGGGCGGGCCGGTCCTAGAGCTCTGCTGTGGAACGGGGCGCGTCGCGATTCCACTTGCCCGGAACGGATTCGATGTTACAGGCGTTGATATCAGCGCAGCAATGTTACAGAAGTTTCAGAATGCTCTGGAAAAAGAGGAACCAGGCGTTGCGAACAGGGTGACTCTCATAGAACAGGATGTCACAAAACTCTCACTGGGAGAGAAACGGTTTCAGACTTGCATCATCGCCTTTAACAGTCTTCTCTGCATACCTGATTTCAACGGACAAAACGCGCTTCTGAAGGCAGCCGCCGCTCATTTCGTGCCGGGAGCAAAATTCTTGATCGATATCGTGAATCCACTTCAACTGAACCTGCAGGGGGACCCTGTTCCGAAACCCTTTTTCACCAGAAAGGACCGAAACACGGGCAACACGTATACCCGCTTTTTCACCACGGGTCCTTTTGAAACGGACCACAGGCAAAAGTTGTCCGGATGGTACGATGAAATCACTCCGGAAGGATTTGTAAAAAGGCGGCATTACTCGCTGTACTGGCGACCGATTTTCCGGTTTGAAATCGAATTGATGTTACGGGAAGCCGGGCTCCGTCTCCTGAAAATAGAAGGGGGGCATCGAAAAGAAATCTACACAGCACAAAGCCCGCGTATGTTTTTGATCGCTGGCAAAGAATAATCCCACAAACTTCCATCCATTCGTACCGGTTTTCTGAGATTTCAAATGGAAGAAAAGCCTCGTCACGTCAAGTTCGATACGCTGGGGCACAACACTTTTATACTATTCGGGAATGCATGACGGAGGAATTCAATGATGTCATCCAAAGGAATCTTCGGAGCGTCTTTTTTCACACTTCTACTG
>JBKKAT010000200.1:0-3935 GCA_046714535.1 Acidobacteriota bacterium
TTATTTTGTTTATCTCACGTGCTTGAAAGATGGAACGAACAGTTCACGTAAGCTAATTGCAGCCAGCGCTTTACTCGCCCTGATCATTTTGACGCATGCGTTTGTTGCTCTCGGCGCTATTCTTACATCTCTGGTTTACTTGTTCATTTTTTACAAAAGCAAAAGGCTGGCAATTCGATATGCTCTGCATATCCTCGTAGCGGCCGCGCTTTCCTTGCTCTGGACCGCTCCTTTCTTTTTGTTCCGCGAATTTCATTCGGGCCGTTTTCTGGCTAAATATGAACCGCTGTGGTTTTTTATTGCGGCCCTTGTGGCGATCATTGGTTTTGCGATTGCACACATAAAGCAGTGCAATCCGGTCAAAACAATCGCGTTCCTTCTTTCGGGATTACTGCTCCCGCTTTGGTTCAGCAACGCGATTTTTCCCCGTTTCGATTTCTCGTACCCGTTGCACATGAATCGATTGTGGGTGTTCGTCATAATCTATGTAGTGATCATTTTATCCTTTGCCACCAGGTGGTTTCGGCAGAGCATCCTGTTGGCGATCTCGATCCTGTTATTCATCGGGGCGTTTCTGCGTGTATTTGAAGCGGGTGAGCTTCAAAAAACCGCACGTATTACTCTCCCCAACCCGCACCTCAATCATGACCTTGGCCTAATTGCGGTTCCACGAAATAACGATGTATTGAGTCAGGGAAACGCGCGACATCTGCTAACTCATTCCTTCTTGATGCAGGGCGCGCGGTTGCTCAACGGTCTGTTTATAGAGTCTGCAGCGAATGGCGCCGCGATCAATAGCACTCTCGTGGAATTGATGGGAAAGCCTTACCTGTGGGGCGTGTTCGCTTATGACTCAAACAGCGAATTACTTGCCGAGCACTTGAAGTATCTTGGAGTGTGCTGGATTGGTACTTTCCACCAGGAGATGCTCGACACATCGATGAAGAGACTGGGTGCTCAGGAAGCATTCCTGGTTTCGATTCCAATGCAGATCAACAATCAATCCATCAAACAAGCTTTATCCGTGTATCGCATACCTTGTTCGCGTGCAGAAGTTATTTCGTCGCCTGAGCTTGTTCCGGATACAGAATGGAAGAGACGAGTCGAGCAATGGTGGCCCAGCAAGAGCGCGGTTTCCAGTGTCACGGTGAGCAATCCGCGCGGTGATTCCGTGGATACCTCGAGAGTCTCTTTTGACTCTAAAACATCTGTCCGCGTTGAAGAGATTGCCCCGGAACATATTAAAGTTTCTATTGACGCCCCGGTCGAGCAGTTTGTATATCTTAAGGTGCCGTATTTCCCGAACTGGCGCGCGTACCAGAATGGAAAAGAGATACCACTTTTCCGCGCAGCACCCAATCAAATGGTCATCAAGTCCAAAGGCATCGTTGAATTGCGATTTCAGCGGAGCACAGTTGAATTAGTCTCTTACACCGTTTCTCTTTCAGGCTGGCTAGTGTTCTTCGGATGGTTCATCTGGAGGTCGCTCCTCCCAAGTATTCGGCCAGGCGAATAGCCAGAGCAGCGATCGTCAATGTCGGGTTGGCGGGCGAGTATGTAGGAAAAGCAGATCCACCGAGGATGAATAGGTTGTCGAGCCGGTGATATCTAAGAGAAGTATCAACGACTCCGTTCTTTTCATCACCCATACGGCAAGTTCCCAAAAGATGACCCGCGCCTGTGCCTGGCTTCCATTTGTGAATTACTTTTTTCGGGCCAAGGCTCGAAAGTAATTTCGGCATCTCAGCAATGATCTCATTTTTGCAGCTTTCAAGATAGGAGGAGAAGGGGGGGTGGTAGATCTCCGAAACAGGGATCCCTAATTGATTGCGCTTTTTTCCGATTCGAATGTGCCGGTCCGGATTAGGAATATCATCCAGGAGGAAATTAATGCTTACCTGGTTTCTGAATTGTATTGCTGTTTCCTCTCGCAAACGCTTGCCGCTCAGACCTGTTTCGTCCGCAACCAGAGGGGTCATATCGTGTGGAGGCATTCCGGCAATGTTGATGACATCGCCCAGAGCTCCCGCTCTTGTCGACCGAAAGTCTCCATCGTAGAAGTGATAGCAACTCGCCGTAAAGAAGCTATTTCCGTAATTAGGGAAACCGTCTTTCGATATTAACGCGGTAAGGAGCAAAACCGGATGATCAAACAAATATCTACCCGTTAAAGAGTGTTGTGGAAGCATACTACTTCGGAGTAGGATGGCAGGATTTTCCAAAGCATTTGCAGCCAAAATAAATAAGTCAGCCTCAATGACCATTTCGCTACCATCGCCTTTTTTTGCGAGAGCGGAATGCACGGTTCTTCCGGAAGACTTCAATTCTAGAATCACAGTCTCCGTTTGGATTCTAACGTTGGAAAGTGTTTCCAACTGGGGAATGTGCGTATTCAACGGAGTGTATTTTGAATCCACAGGGCAAAGATAACATCGCGTTGAGCCGCAGCACGCGGGTCGATGATTGACGTCCCGTGTGGGACGAGCCTGCGGGCATGCCACAATCGATCCTGGTGGGAAACATTGCTTAACCAGTAAATCCGCCGGGCTGAAAGGATGAGGAGGCAGAGGATAAGGTTTCGATCGCGGGATCCGTGGATTGTCAGAAGCTCCTGCAATCGCCAACTCTTCTTCCGCGAGACAATAGAACGGCTCAAGCTCTTCGTAAGGAATCGGCCAATCTTCCATGATTCCATAGAGGGATTTCATCCTGAAGTCGTTCGGTATGAAACGGGGAGACTGACCGGTCCAATGATTGGCTGTTCCGCCTAAGGCATAGAGATATTCGAATGAATGCTGTTCGCCCTCCGCAACGATGTGATGATGCTCCGCAGTCGGCACCGCTTTTTCATGCTCTCCAGTTTGGATCGACCAACTATGGCTGACCGCAGCTCCTCTTTCTACGATGAGAATGTCATCGACGTTCTTCGCAAGATATTTGGCACAAAGACACCCTGCAATGCCGGAGCCGACTATGCACACCTTTGTTTTGATTTTGTCCATAACGAAGAAAGGTGATTCTATATGAAAAACGCAAAGACGCTAAGACGCAAAGAGTTCTTCGCATCTTTGCGTCTTTGCGTTAAATTACTAAGTATTTTGTACTATTTAAAGAACATCTCATCTTTCGTAGCTTTCACGCTGATAGGAGCCATCGCTCTGCTTTGGCTTGCGATTTACAATGGCTTTCCTCTTCTGTATTGGGATTCGGCAGGATACATCCGTGATTGGTCCCAATGGATTCGACCGATTGGCTATAACGTTTTTATCCGGTTTACGTCACTTGGTGTTTCGCTATGGTTTACGGTTATTGCGCAAGCATTGATCACTTCTTACCTCATGATGAGAACTGCAGTCATTATCGTGGGCCAGGATTTTTTAGCAACGAGTTCCTCATTTGTCATTCTTATGACTGTTGTTTTGCTCACTACTCTATCGAAATATACAAGTTGGATCATGCCGGATATTTTCACAAGCTGGATCTTTTTCGCATTTTTCCTTTTCCTGAGGGGTACTGCATGGTTCGATCGTTTAGTGGCAATTGTGATACTGCCGCTTTCCTTTTTCAGTCATTTATCGCACCTTCCTCTGGTGATTCTTTTACTGTCAGCGGTTGCTACGGCAAGTTTAGTTTCTGCGAAACTCCGGCAAGTATTCAAATGGAAAAAGATCATCCAGCTGGCTGTGGCATGCATTGTCATTGCTGTCTTGATCTGCACTGTGAACTATTTCCGTATTGGTTCCTTCGCTCTGTCTTATCAAAGGTCCGGGAATTTTAAAATCAGCCATATGATCACCTGGGGAGTGGCCCAAAAGGTTCTGAAAGAACAGTGCGCTTTTCGCAAGTGGAGGTTGTGCGGCTATCAGAAGGAATTGCAAGCAGCAAGAGGGAAGAGGAACGACTGGTTCTTGTGGAACAAAAATTCTCCCCTGAGG
>JBKKAT010000201.1:0-3167 GCA_046714535.1 Acidobacteriota bacterium
CTGATGAAGTGATGAGCGGTTGGGGCCGCACCGGAAAATGGTTTGCGATGGATCACTGGGATGTAAAGCCTGACATACTCACAACCGCCAAAGGGATCACATCTGCTTATGTGCCTTTGGGTCTTTGCGCGACAACAGGCGAGATAGCCGGATATTTCGACGATCACTACTTCGCCCACGGTCATACATATGAAGCGCATCCGTTGACGATTGCTGCAGCGATTGCGGCGATCGGTGAATTTCAGCGGCTAAATCTGATCGAGCGCGCGGCGGAAATGGGTCTTTACATGGAACAGAAGTTGCGCGCGCTCCAGGAAAAACACCGCTGTGTCGGTGATGTGCGCGGGATCGGTTTGTTTTGGGCAGTTGATCTTACGAAGGATCGTACTACAAAAGTTCCATTCCATACTTTCAAAGACAAAGTGGCGAATGTCCCGCTGGTCGTAGATCGAATCGCCGCAGAGATGATGAAAAATGGTGTCTTCATCCAGGCCTGGGTGAATCATTTCATCATCGCGCCGCCATTGATCATCAGCCGTGAAGAGATCGATCAGGGTGTTGATGCGCTGGATGCCACGTTGGAAATTGCGGATAATGTTTAGGATGCGGACGAGACGTCCGCGGTCCATAATGCCGGCGGGACGCCGGCGCTCCATATGAAACTGAAAAACTTTATCAATGGTGAATGGGTAGAATCCACATCCGGTGACTTTGCGCCGAATAGAAATCCGGCTGATCTGAGCCAGGTTCTGTGTGAAACGCCTCATTCCACGGAAGAAGAAACGGTTGCGGCCATCAGGGCTGCGCGAAAAGCTTTTCCGAATTGGAAGGAGACTCCAGCGCCGCGGAGAGGACGCATTCTTTTCCAGGCCATGAAGATTTTGCAGGATCGGATGGAGGATTTGGCCAAAACGCTTACCGCAGAAGAAGGAAAGACTTTGCGTGACTCACGCGGTGAAGTCCAGCGCGCGATTAATGTATTAGAGTTCACAGCCGGTGAAGGAAGAAAATTACGCGGCGCAACAATTCCCTCTGAGATTCCGCGCACCTTCATTTATACGGTCCGCCATCCCATCGGGGTCGCCGGTTTAATCACTCCGTGGAATTTTCCCGTTGCGATTCCGGTCTGGAAAATTGCGCCGGCGTTGGTTTCCGGAAATACCGTTGTATTCAAACCCGCTGAACTAACGCCGCTTTGTGCGGTAAAGATTATGGAAATTTTTCAAGAAGCGGGAATACCTCCAGGCGTTCTCAATCTCGTTCTTGGAAGTGGCAAAACCGTAGGTAACACGATTGTGAATCATGCCGATGTGGATGCGATTTCATTCACAGGTTCCAATGAGGTTGGTTGTGGAATCTATGAACAGGGTTCGCGTCGTGGCATTCGTGTTCAATGCGAAATGGGTGGGAAGAATCCGATTGTGATTCTGGAAGATGCCGATTTGGACCTTGCTGTGGAAGGAGTGATTCAGGGTGGTTTCGGTTCAACCGGACAGCGTTGCACTGCTGCAAGCCGTGTGATTGTTCAGGAATCGATCGCTCAAAAAATACTGGCGGCGATAGTGAATCGCATCGAAAAGATCCGCGTGGGAGATGGTATGAACTCTGAAACCGACATGGGACCTCTGGTCGATGAGAACCAGATGAATCGCGTGCTGGAGTACATCGATATTGGCAAGAAGGAAGGCGCTGATCTTGTTTACGGCGGAGAAAGGCTTCAGAACAGCCCTTACGACAAAGGATTGTTTGTGCAGCCAACGCTCTTCGATCACGTGCAAGCATCGATGCGAATTGCGACCGAAGAAATATTCGGACCGGTTGTCAGCATTCTGCGCGCAAAGAACTTTGAAGAGGCGGTCGAGCTTGCGAATGCTGTTCCATTCGGTCTCTCTGCGTCCATCTATACGCAGGACATCAGCAAAGCGATGCGCTTTGTGGATCTTGCGGAGGTCGGAAAGGTGCATGTCAATTCCTCCACAATCGGCGGCGAAGCTCAAGCGCCATTCGGTGGAACAAAAGCAACGGGCATCGGACCACGAGAACAGGGATTGGAAGTGTTTGAGTTTTACACCGAAATCAAAACGGTGTATCTGGATTACACTGGCAAAAAACGAGATTCGTCTTTCTACTAAGGAGATATGCCGGATAAGGGAGATAGATCGGATTTAGCTGCTTTTAGCTCATTCCAGGCATCCTGAGCGGACAGGGGAGGACTGAACAGGAAACCTTGCACTTCATGACAGCCTTCTTCCAGCAAAAACTCGCGTTGAACTTCTGTTTCAACCCCTTCCGCAATGATGATCTGTTTTAAACTATGACCCAGGCGGATGACGGCTCTTACCAGCGCTTCCTGTTGTTTGCCCGCGCCAACATCCCTGACAAAAGAAGGATCAATCTTAATGATGTCGATGGGGAAATGTTTCAAATAACTGAGCGAAGAATATCCCATTCCGAAATCATCGAGAGCAATCCTGATTCCTTTTCGTTTCATGGTGTGAAGCACAGCCATCGTTAAGTCCACATTTTGCATCGCCACTGTTTCTGTCAGTTCAATCACGAGCCGTTCCGGATCAAAGCGGCATTCCTTTAATACACTGTCTAAATGCGTAACAAGATTTTTGTTTTGAAACTGCATGCTGGAAAGATTTACCGATAACCTGAGGTCGTCCAATCCCTGTTCCTGCCATTTTTTAACCTGGCGACAAACTTCCGGCAATATCCATTCGCCGATCGGCACAATTAACCTGGTCTCTTCTGCGATGGGAATAAAGTCTTTCGGATAACAAAGTCCAATCTCGGGGCGCGGCCAACGGAGCAAAGCTTCCACACCGGTAACATTTCCGGTTTGCAGGTTATATTGTGGCTGATAGTGCATGAGAAATTCGTGGCGCTCCACGGCCCGCCTCAAACTCCTTTCCAGCGAAAGCCTGTTCTGTACGCGAACATTCAAGTCGGGAGACCAGAGCTGATAATTGTTTCGGCCCAATTCCTTCGCGCGATACATCGCATTGTCCGCGCACTTGATCAACGTCTCGGAATCATTGCCGTCACCGGGACTCAAACTGATGCCAATACTGGTGGTCACGTAAACATCATGGTTATCCCACCGCAGCGGGCTGGAAATGACATCCAGTATCTTTTGCGCAACGTGTGCATCATCTTCACTG
>JBKKAT010000202.1:0-7098 GCA_046714535.1 Acidobacteriota bacterium
TTCACTCGTATCCGTAACGGAACCGTCTGCGTCAGGAAAGATCCCGGCATTGTTCATGATCACATCCAGTTTCCCAAAAGTCGCTTCGGCAGCGTGAATCATGTTGCGCACATCCGCTTCGTTCGAAACATCAACGCGAAAGAAAGAAGCCTTGCCTCCCGCTGATTCCACTTCTTGAACTACGGCGTTGCCTCCTTGCTCGTTCAGATCGGCGACAAGGATGCTGGCTCCTTCTTTCGCAAACAACAATGTCGTTTCGCGCCCGATGCCGGATCCGCCACCTGTTACAATTGCCACCTTATTTGGTAAACGCATGATCCCTCCAGATTTTTTTCAGCTTACCATTACGCTTGCATCGTTCCAATGCGGGTTGACTGGAATAGTTCAGTCGAATTGAATATATATACAGAAAGGTGGAGGTGTGGTGATGAGACTATTATTGTTTGCGGGAATCCTGATCGCGCTGGCTTTCCCCTGTTTTGCTCAAGAGTCTACAACAGAACAAACGGAACAGGCTGTTCCTGACGTTACGACGACGGGTGCAGAATCAGGTGATTTTGAAACGGGAATGAAGCATTATAGACAAAGACGTTATGCGCAGGCGATCTCAGAATTTGAAAAAGTTGTCGCAGCCGATCCCAAAAATGCTGCTGCTTACTATATGATGGGTTATGCTCACTACGTGATGAAGCACAAAGCCGATGCGCTTGCGGCATTCAGCAAAGCGTTTGAAGCAGACCCCTCGTTTGATCCCAAACCCTATTTTCGGCGAGGTTAATTGATAAAAACGACTCTTGTTTTTTGTTTCCTGCTCACACTTTTTGCATCCGCCCACGGCGAAGAGTTACGGCTCAAGAACCTGCAAGGTGAGACTCAAGGTCTCAGCGAATACGCAGGCAAGATCGTAGTTTTGAATTTTTGGGCTACGTGGTGCATCCCTTGCCGTGAAGAGATGCCGTTGTTCGTTCAACTGCAAAACCGGTATGCGCAGTCAGGCGTGCAGTTCATTGCAGCTTCGATTGATGTTTCGGAGGACCGCCAGAAAGTGGAAGCTTTCGCCAGGGAGTTTCATCTGAATTTCCCCGTCTGGATCGATGCGACGATTCAGCAACAAGCTTCGTTTGGTCTGGGCACTGCAGTTCCTGCAACGGGCATCTTCGACCGGGAAGGGAAATTGCGTTTCCGCATTATTGGCGTATCCAGGCAAAAGGATTTGCAAAAGAGAATTGATTTCTTGCTTTCCGGGCAAATGCCGGAACCTGATGCTCTCGTGTTACCTCACGGAATTTCGAAAGAACATTTTGAAAAGCACCATGCGAACGCGGAGACAGACGAGCATCATGATCATCACGAATCGGGAGGATCGGAAGTCCCTTCCTGACCGCTTTGACCTGGCGAAGGCAGGGCAATCCGGGGGATTGCAGGACAAAACACAAAGCGATGGACGGTTGCAGGCCGCTATATTCCGCAGGAAATTGATAGAGCCAAAGTAAGAACAACGATTCACTACAGACTTCATCCGCGCATTCAAGTCGGACTGGAATGGAATCCGCTTGCAGACGAATTTGCGCCGCTGGCAAACGTGCATTTGCTCTCCGAAAGCAAATACATGCCGGCTATGATTTTCAATACGAGCACGGACCGGATCGGGACTCCTGACGGACAGTCCTTCACGATCACGTTGAGCAAAGATTTACAACAGCAATTTGGTCTTCCCCTCGCTCCCTATATTGGTGTGGCCTACGGAACTCATGAAGATAAAGCCAGAGTGATCGGCGGTTTGTATGTTCGTTACAACCTGAACTGGTCGTCCACAATTTTATTTGACGGAGTTAATTTTCATCCACTACTAACGTATTCGTACGAGGAGCATTCGTTCTCTCTGCTTCTCGCAAAGGCGCGCCGCCTGGGCATCAGCTACAGCTACGCTTTTTAAGCTCCAGAGGGGCTCAAAGGGCTCAATGGGTTCAAGGGGTTTCCTCTTGAGCCTCTTGAGCTTTTTGAGTTTCTCGCGCCTCTTGAGCCTTCTTTGCCTGCTGCTCCCGTTGGACCTCCTCCCAAAATTCTCTCCCCTCCTCCGCCCGCGTTTTATGAACTTTGCGGTATTTGCTGCCACGGTAGCTTGTATCTTTAAGAGAGGTAATCATGTTCGCCAGCATTGCACTCAAGCCGCGGCAGATATCGGTTAACGCATTAACAGCTCCAGAGTCCAAGTAACCCAGATCTTTGGCCAATGCTAGTTGCGCTCGGACTTCTCCGCATGATCCTTTTGAGATGTAGAGAAATTGAATGAACTCGGCATTGCTTCCGCGTTCAAATCCTTCGGCGATATTGGAAACGACAGATACAGCGGCACGCTGAATTTGATTTTGCAAACTGCGATCGTGTGAAAAGGATACGGAATTGGTGAGTCTTTTGCCTGAAGGAATGAGGCGAGCAGGAAGAAAAAAAAGAGCAGACTTTTCCCTTTCATTTTTGAACCCCTCTGATTAGCTGATTCTCCTCGCTTTCTTTTCCTTTTACAACCAAGGTCCGCTTGTATTGTTTTGACAATATTGTTTACTTTATGGCGCACAGAAAATGAGTATGTTCGACATCGAAAATCTACGAAACCGCACCCCATCTATTTCGTGAGCGTTCATGGCGGAGAGATTCTCGCTTCTCTTTTACCGCAGCATAAGGAAGACTCAGCCGTTGCGGCTATTGTTGTTGAGGGTTGGACTCGTTGTTAAATAGAGTCTCCAAATACTTAATCAATCTGTCGATGTCGGTATGAAAGTACGGATCATTTCCAACTTCCATCCCATGCCGGAACGCCAGTTCCTGAAGAGTTATCGGAAGTTCTTCCTCGGAAGGAAGCGTGCCGTTCTCTATAAGCAGTGGGATGATCGGAATCTCACGCTTCAGAGCTGATTCAATCTCGATACGTACAAAATCGCGCGGGTCATCAATGCGTCGCTGTTCAGCTCCGGCTTCTTTTTCGAGCCATTTTTCACCGATTATAACGAGAACAACACTGCATTGCTGAACAACCCTGTCTAAGTGTTGTTTGAAGTTTACCCCCAGTGGAATGGAATCGACATCCTTAAAGACCGCCGACCTGCCGAATCTCTGAATGAGGCGGTCATAAATGCGTCCCGCCGCCCCAGGACTGTCCGACCTCCGGTAGCAGATGAAGATCTGATCTGCTGTCTTTTTCGGCGCTGCTATAACCTGCTCGTTATAGCCTTTATGGGATGTGTCAACTGAGCGAAGTTGGACCGGCTTATCTTCAACAGGGAGGGGAGGCGGAGCTACAGACTCTGAAATGGAAGTTGTGTCAGGCGATTGGAAATTATTCATTAAAGACTGTGAAAAGGGCAAGTCTTTCGTATTTGAGGAAATCTCCGGCTTGTTCTTTGGCACCCGGAAAAGAAAGTAAAGAAATGGGACGCATAAAAAAGCTGAAATGAGGAGACTGAGGTACGTGCCCAAGTGTACGCGTACTACAAAGGACAACAACGACAACAACGAAAGTGACACAGGGCCGCCTGCCCATAACCACTTGTCAGCCGTCCATTGGTTCGTCTTCTTTAAGAAAAGATAAATGAACCCAAAAATAAAGAGGAAAATGCCGATAGAGAGAAGTGAAAAGCGTGAAAAGAAGTCCCAATATGTGTCTGTTAAAAAAGTCCACAACCACAATAACGAAAGTAACAGAGGCCCGCCTGCCCATAGCCACTTGTTAGCTGCCGGGTAGTTCGTCTTCTTTAAGAGAAAATAAGTGAAACCAAAAATAAAGAGAACGAAAAAGTTTGAAACGTTGGTCAAAAGGGCGAAATAATATTTGCCGGTTAAAAAAGTCCACAACCACAACAGCGAAAGTGACACAGGCCCCCCTACCCACAGCCACTTGTTAGCTGCCCGTTGGTTCGTCTTCCTTAAGAGAAAATAAGTGAAACCAAAAATAATGACGAAGATGACGGTTGAGAGAACAATGAAAACTAAATACTCGTCGCCCATGAGTCGCTCCGAATGATGTTCATAGCGTACAGAAGCTCAAAATCCGAGTCAAGACACGGCCTTGCAACAGAATAACTTTGATCTGTCGCTAAACAATTACGTCTTCGGTACGATTCGAAGCAAAGCCGCGCGGGCGGCAAGTCTTACAGATTCTGAATCATCTTCTTCCAGCAACCGTTGAAGCTCTGATCGCGCAGAATCTGCCTGCAGCAATCCCAAAGCCCGGGCTGCTGCCCGCCGCACGGTGGCGGACGGATTTTTTGTCAGCCGAAGTATTTGTGGAATTGCATTTTTTGAATCCAATTTTCCGAGCGCTTCACACGCAACACCGATCAGGTTGCCATTTGGCGATGAAAGAAGTTTTTCCAGAAAAGGAATTGCATCCACGATCTTGATGCTTGCAACAGCTTGAATTGTCGAAATAACAAGCGCGTCAGGGATGCCCTGAGGAATTTGCAATAGTTTGAGCAACGGTTCCTGAGCAGGCTGCAGCCCGCCTTGCCGGTACAATTCAATTTGAAGACGAAGTTCTTCCGTTTCTGCAGTTGACGACATTGGACTTGTTGGTCGGATGCTTAAAGCTGCACGTTTGAACCCTGAAAGCGCTATAAGTTCCTCGCTTTGCATCGCCGCGAATCCGTGTGGAGTCAACTTCAGACGTGGATACTCTTCCGCTGTGGAGAAAAGAAGTTGGTGTGAGATCAATTCATCGATCCAGAAATGAATTTGGGCTGCTTTGTAGGGCACCAACAGTCCATAGGCGGGAGATCGATCGAGTCCTGTTTCAAAAATCTTTTTCCGTTTGCTGCCGGCAAATACATCGCCGATTAAAGTTCGTCCATAACGCCCGCCAAATTCGGAGACCGATTTTAAAATGGAGCGAGCCACACGAGTCGATTCAATGGTTGCCTCTGACGAACCTGATGTACTGACTGTCACACTTGGCATTGAAGCGGATTTGCAAACGTCGCAGTTATTGCACGGAGGCCTGAATGGCTGTCCGAAGTAGGTTAAGATGTGCGCGCGGCGGCAAAGATGATGCCCTGTGTAAGCAATCATTTTTTTCAACCGCGCGTTGTCGCGGGCGCGGCGTATTTGCAAGGGTTCAAAGTCAACTTCAGGACGCTCGACCTCCGGACGGCTCAGTCCGTACCTCCCATCAGTAGTAACGCCAACCCAATCTTGCTCGTAGAGAACCTGCAGCGCTGCATTCACTGTTGTTTCGGGAATATTGGTTTCCATTGAAAGATCACTTACTGCAACAGGGATCGGATGCGTTTGACGAAGTCTTCTGTAAAGCGCGAACGTTTGTTCCGTTTCGGGAAAGGATTGATCAATGAAGAAACGCTGGATCCGCACATCTTTTTGCGAATAGAGAAGAGTACAGTGGGAAGCTTGACCATCCCTCCCGGCGCGCCCTGCTTCCTGATAGTAGCCTTCCAGGGAACCGGGAATGTTGTAGTGAATGATCCGGCGAATGTCCGGCTTATCAATACCCATACCGAAGGCTACGGTGGCCACAATGATTTGCGCGCGGTTTTGCAGAAAATCATGTTGTGCAGCGAGCCTTTCCTGGGATTTCAGACCGGCATGATACAGTACCACGCGGAGCTTCTGTTGCTGAAGTAATTCGAAAACCGCGCGGGCTTCCCTTCGTGTGCTGGTATAAACGATGCTGGAAGCAGAATCTTTTTGCAATAATCCCAACAGCATCCTGTTCTTCTCTTCGGTCGTATCCACAATGATTACTTCGAAGCAAAGATTCGGGCGATCAAAATCTCCCATCACCTTTCCCATTGAGAGTCCCAGGGTGGACACAATATCTTGCTGAACTTCTCTTGTGGCGGTTGCCGTTAAAGCCAACACGGTGGCCTTCTTCCACTCCGGAATTCGTTTACTCAATTTGCGGTAGTGAGGCCGGAAATCATGCCCCCAGCTGCTGATGCAATGAGCTTCATCTATCACAATCAGATCAACAGAAGCCGAACGCAAAAACTGCTGGAATCGCGGAGAATCACAACGCTCCGGCGCAATGTAGATCAGCTTGAAGGCATTCTGCGCCATTTGCCTGTACCTGTTACTGATTTCGGTTCCGCTAAGCGTGCTGCTCAAAAAAGTTACGTTTTGAAGCCCCGTTGATTCAGGGCATCCACCTGATCCTGCATTAATGCAATTAAAGGAGAAATAACGATTGTCGTTCCCGGAAGAACTTGTCCTGCAAGCTGATAGCAAAGGGATTTACCGGATCCTGTAGGCAGCACAGCCAGCGTATGTTGATGATCGAGCAGACGCTTGATGACTTCCTTCTGGCCGGGCCGAAAATCTGAAAAGCTGAATAGCTCTTTTAACTTTTGATCCAGGTCCAGCATCGTCACTTGATTTTTGACTTCATCTTCAAAACTTTTATAGCGGGAATCCATGCTCTCTCCTTCCCGCCGAATTTAATTGTAGCTCAACACACTTGAGGAAGCTCAGGAACTCACCAACTTGATTGACAATTGTCACTTGTCAATTGTAGCGTTGAAAGGAGAGAAAACGCGGTGTTCAGAAAATCAAAGGGATATTTGGCAGGCACAATCGTTCTTGGTGTAGCAGTTCTTATCCTTTTACCACTGCGAAATCACGTCAACACCACAACGATCGCTATGACTCTCCTTCTCGTGGTCTTGTTGACCGCTACGACTTTCGGATCTTCTCCGGCTTTTGTGATCTCAGTCTTGTCGATCATCAGCTTCAATTTCTTTTTTCTGCCGCCGTATCATACTTTTGCAATTGAAGATCCGCAAAACTGGGTTGCGTTATCCGCTTTTCTATTAACCTCACTGATCGCGGGAAGCCTTTCGGCGCGCGAAAAAAGGCGCGCCCGGGAGGCGGAAACCAGAAAAAAGGAAGCAGAAAATCTGTACGTTGAGTTACAAACGGCCTTCGAAAAAGCAAGTCAGGCGGAAGCTTTCAAACAGAGTGAACGCTTAAAGTCTGCCTTGCTCGATGCCGTGACCCATGACTTACGCACGCCTTTAACCTCAATGAAAGCAGCTGTAACAACATTGGCTGCGGGAAGCAAAGACGCCACATTTACTTTGGATGAAGAAGGAC
>JBKKAT010000203.1:0-3221 GCA_046714535.1 Acidobacteriota bacterium
CTGTTCATGGGTTTATGTGAACCTGACAGCTCAAGAAGCGATAGTCAGGATTGTCCCTGCTGAGCAACCCTGGAACATACCCACTATTCGAGCGGATTTTTCCATGGATATAGAATCGGCCTTCATACTGAATCCGGCTCTTCAAATGATGACTGATGTCTATGATTCTTATTTCCGTAGTGGTCAACCGGATTTGCTCCTCGGTGTCGTTAAACTTCAAAGTAATCTTGCTCTCCAGTACTCCATTTCTCAATTCCAGTTTTATCGCTTTCGGATCGTTCAATTGCAGCAGGAATTCCAAAGTGGATTCTCCCCGCAACCAGAAGAAAGTATGTTCCTTGTAAAAACTATCGTTTAAAAAATAGATCCTTCCGCCCGAAAAAGCCTGTTGATATGCGGGATCCTTCGTGATTCCCGAGCGTCCCGTCAGCGTAACTTCTACCGGCAAAAATTTATAAGGAAATGAATAAGCATAAAAGGGCCGGTTAATAATTGCCCCCAACGGATTAGACAGCAACGGACAAACCAGAAAGGCGGCCGGAATCACAATGCTAAGAAACAAATTCTTCGGTCGAATCAAAGGAACAAGAAAAAACGGGAGCGGGCAAAGAAGAATCCAGAAGTCATTCGCAAACGATTCAGCATTCCAGAGGGAGGGATGGATCATCGAAATTGCCGCAAAGTAAAGAACAACAAAAAGCAATCCAACGCGAACGAGAGAATCGCGAATCAACCACAGGGAGGAGAGCAACAAAGCCCCGGCCACAAATGCATACACAAAAAAGCCGGAATTTCGGCCGAACAAAAAATCGATCAAATGCTGCGAATCAGGGACTGCCCAGCTATACCGGGTGGCATCCGGGAGAGATTTCCATATATCCGAAAGCGGCGGATGATTTCCTGCGATGACCCATCGCGGTTCGGAAATGTTCGCCACGGGATACATCAATCTTTCGAGGCCCCAGACTGCAAAAAATGCGAGGATGATGGCGATCACGAAGCGCGGAATTGGATTTTCGGCTCGATCCTTCTGGGTCGCTTGCCAATACCCGATCAAAAATAAACAGAACAGTGCTGCCCAGGGTTGAGAAGAAGCGGCGATCGCAAGACAGAGAGCGCTGAGGATGGGCCAACCTCGTAATCCGAAAAACAGAGCAGCCGCGCAAAGTGAAATCAAAAACAGATGATGTGAAGGAATCAAAAAGAGGGCCGGAAGTGGAATCAGACTGAAGTAGACAACGCTGTTGATAGCGGGCGAAACGGCATCCCGATCTTTCCCTCGATAATAAATCCAGCCCATCACATAAATACCCAGAATCAACAACGCGTGAAGGACAAGCCAACCTCGAAATCCCAGAAGAGCAAGAAAAGGAACAAGGAGAAACAGAAACAATTCCGGGTAATGGTAGGCAAAGTACGTTCTGTATTTGCCCGAAGAATCAATCATCTTCTTTTGTAAAACGCGGAAGGGAAAAGGTCTTGAATCGTATTGCCGCAAATAGCGGTCGGAATCCTCCCTTGTATAAGCGAGATCCCCATCCTTGCCTAAACTTACAGCAGCAAGATACGGTGTTAAATCGGCGTCGGGAAAGAGGGGAAGGAGTGCACCCGGTTCCAGGACAAGAGCAGCGCTGGCGTACACCAGAAAAGGAATGATGAGAATCAGGTGTGTGGACTTCAATCTCCTGATCTCCCTTACTTGCGGTATTTTAAGGCGCGGCGAACTTCCTTGTCTACCGCCTTCTTGCGCTTTTCTTCCCGTTTTCCCCAAATTTTCTTGCCTTTCGCCAGGCCAATTTCTACTTTGACGTGCTTCCCTTTAAAGTAAAACCGGAGCGGAACGATCGTCAAACCCTTCTCCTTGATCTTACCCATCAAGCGTTGGATTTCACGTTTGTGCAAAAGAAGCTTTCGCGTGCGCGTCGGATCATGATTGAGCTGGTTAGCGAAATCGTAGGGAGAAATATGACAACGGTGGAGCCATGCTTCCTCTTGTTTCACAAGCGCATAGGCATCCTTCAGATTGACCTTCCCCTCCCGAACCGATTTGACTTCCGATCCGGTCAATTGAATCCCGGCTTCATACTTCTCCAGGATGTCAAATTCGGAATAAGCTTTTCGATTTGTTGAGACTGTCTTTTCAGTGGTTTCCATGTCATTGTATAAATTGATTTTTCAGAAGAGGTTTTGATATCATGGTGCATTATATCAGCGCGAAAGCAATGAGTCATGGGCAATGAGTGTTGCTTAGCCTGTCTCATTGCTCATGACTCATGACTCATAACTTATAGAGAGGCCTATGGTTTTCTTTAATTACGCCACCATGCAAATGGCGGCGAAAATCGTATACTACGGACCCGGTTTGTGCGGGAAAACCACAAATCTGCAACACATCTATCAGAAAACATCGAACAAATCGCGCGGTGAAATGGTAAGTCTCGAAACGGAGACGGACCGAACACTGTTTTTTGATTTGCTCCCGCTGGATGTCGGTAACATCGCCGGGTTTAAGACCCGCTTACAGCTTTACACCGTGCCAGGCCAGGTATTCTACAACAGCACCAGAAAACTCGTTCTACGGGGTGTGGATGGAATCGTATTTGTAGCCGATTCTCAAAGCCCCATGCTGGATGCAAATCTGGAGAGCTTTAACAATTTGAAAGCAAATTTGGCCGAGCTGGGTCTAAACGTTGATGAAATCCCGCTCGTGTTTCAGTTTAACAAGCGAGACCTCAAGAATATCCTTCCGGTAGAAGATATGAACCGGCATCTCAATCAGAGAGGCCTACCATTTTTCGAGGCTTCAGCTTTGTCGGGAAATGGCGTATTCGAAACGCTAAAAGGAATTTCCAAAGCCACTTTGATTATGCTGAGAAGACGCGCCCTTGGGGAAGATAAGATGAAGATCCCCGAAATCGCGACGAAACCAATGCCGGAAAAACCGAAAATGCCTACGCCGGCCCCCCTTGAAACGCGTTCTCCGCTCCCGCCGGCGAGTCCCGTCTCCACTTCCCAGCCGGTTTCACCAAACAAACCGGAAGCACCGGTCGCTGCTTCTCCGCCTCCCGCAGTTGCGACGGCAGATGTTGCTGTGCCTCCTACGTTGCCAACTGCGGCAGAAATTGCTACAGAAAAAGTTGAGTTCTCCCAGGAAACCTCCGCAGCTCCAAAACCGGAAGTGAAAAAGATATCTGTTCAATCAAAGGATGTCGCTTCTTAAC
>JBKKAT010000204.1:0-2919 GCA_046714535.1 Acidobacteriota bacterium
TTGTCGAAGTATGTTTCCTCAACAAAATTCTCCCGGTTCCACTGAAACATTCCACCGTACTGGTAGCTTTCTTTGTCGATTGGATTCAGATTTTTCTTAATACTTTTTACGGTAGTTGCCTCCGGAAAAATGATGCGCGCAGGGTTTGGGTAGATCAGGTTGTCCAGACTGAACAGCACGCCGAACTTGCGCTTATCGTAGCGTTCGCCCCAGGCGCGCGCCATAAAAACAATTCCAGTGCGATGATTGTTATCGATTTCCGCCGCGGCGCGTCCTTTGTGATAAAACTTTCTCGTAGAGACACCGGAATCCATGGAAACGCCGTACGCCCATCTGGTGTCCAGCGAATAGAAAGGACGCAAAATGTCCAGCGTTTGCCTCCATCCATCGGAAGCCTTTTCATATCCGGTTTCAAAATTCCAACGTGTGTTCAGGAATTGCGGATCGAAATAGAGCGCTTCGTATTTGGATCTTTCCACATCATCGCTGTAGTCAAGTGCAATCGTTTTTCCGTATCCCAAAAAGTTCGATTCTTCTACCGAGAATCCCCACACCCGATACCCCGAACTCGTGCCGGCGCTGACGTTGATCTGAGTAGTCCATTGATCCTCCGAGTGAACGTAAATGTCGTCCTTATTTGCGGCTACGGGCACTCTTTCAATCCGAACGTTGTCCAGAAATTTGTGTTTGCGCAGGCGGCGTTCGCTTTCTTTCAAAAGATCCTGATCGACAGTCTCTCCTTCCCGGAAGAGCAATTCACGTTTAATAAAGGAATCGTTTGTGCGATCGTGAACAGAATTCAGAAAACGGAAAATCCAGGAACGGTACTGGGGAAGCTTGGGATCAAAGACGTCCAGTGCATCTACGTGGATTTTGTTCACCTGACGGCGGCTCTCTACCAGTTTTCCCTCTGTCTCCTTTTCCTGCGCGGCTGCGATGGCAGCAAACAAAAGTACAAGGATCAGAGAAATTTTTTTCATTACTATTCTAAAACCGTATCCATGGTGGCTTTGCCGTACGTTGCGGTATAAAAATGATCAGACCACGAGGATCGAACCAATTCCAGAAAAGCGAGCTCTTCCGGTGTTGGAAGCTGTCCTGCTCTGACAACCAGTACGAAAAGATGTCGAAAATCTTTTTGTGATCCGGTGGTTGAAGGTCGTCGAGTTCCATTTGCGGCGATGATATCTTCAATTTTGACAGGAACAGCCCAGCCTTTGAAATTCACATCATTTTCAGGGGAAGCTTCGGCGCTAAAGGGAAAGTCGGGAGAGAAGCTGGATGCTCCGTCCACATAAAACGTATCGCGGACTTCAGACGAGGAATTCAATCCCATCAAATACAAATCAAGATCCGAATATCGCTGGAAAGGTTTTCCTGTTTCAAAAGAATCCAACGCCGGACTTGATATCTGGTTACCTTCCAGATAGGAGGCATCAGAATCTAAGAAGAAACTCCAGTGGCTTTTGTCGCGCCCCAACAATACATCGGTTTCTTTCCCATTTTTCAGAAATTTGACGTAGGAAAGCCAGCGATGTCCGACTTCATGCGCAAGAATATCGAGCAAAGAAACATCGTCATCCGCCAGTTTGCTGCTCGGATCCGAAGGATATTGATGAACGTTTCCGAGGAAAGTGATATTTTGCAGTCGTCGTGAGCTGCCATATTTGTCATTGTCTTTGAAAATCGGTTTCTTATCGGACGGATTCCCGATTCCACGCACGTTATTTTGAACATTGATGGCGAAAGCCTGTGCGCCAGGAACTGGAGTCAAATCAAAATTGCTGAAGAGACTGACAAAGTCAAAATGATCCGGAATTCCCGAATAAAGGGATTTCATCAGGTTAGGAATGTCGGCGCTGACATAGTCGTGGAAATTTTCTACGAACGAATGAAGCTGCCGGTGGGAGGATTTGAGAGAGCTGAAATCAACGAATCGCAACGGCACTGAGTCATTCCCTGGAATCAGACCAACGAAACCCTGGGTCGCCGTAAATTCGTCTGTATACACGAGATCAATCACTCCAGTCTTGTACAATACAATCTGGAACGTGTTTTGACCAAAGTCAAACTGGTTCTGATTAAAAAATTCCGGTACTTTCAGCCAGGTAACGATCACTCTTTCTGAAGTCTCATGCAGAAAAATGGCGCCGGAAGATTCGGGATTCAAATCCGCAAAGAATCCCGCGATTCTGGGTATGTTTGGCGTAAGGCCGTCCGCAGTCGGTACTTCGACGTCCGGCACTTCAAACGTGATCGTTCCGTTGGAATTGATGAAGCATCTGTCATAAGTTGTGCGACCGAACGGGAAGTGAAAGTCCTTGAAAACCAGCTCGTAACTTTCATCGTCCCCGAGATCCAATGTTTTCGATGCGTTACCGTCAAAATTCGAAAGCTGCAATGTGTTTCCGTAACGACCCCTGGATACGGGATGAAACCGAACGGTGAAATGATGCAAATCGAATACATTCGATAAGATGAGCAGTTCCGGATTTGCTTCCAGCACAACGATATTGCCAACCGGAGTGGCTTCAGAATGAAGCTTCAGGCTCTGAACTTTTTCACTGCTTTTTAGGAACTTGTTGACTGCGGCAGGTGAAATGCAACGTCTTTTGCTCGGCCGGTATGGCTTTTCGCCGAAACCCTGAGTGACGAAAAGGAAAACACAAACGATCAATGCGGTTGTTTGTTTTCCAGACATAGCCCTCCCAATCGGAAATATTCTACCATTTTCTACGGAATAGCAGGAAACTTCAACCCTGAAGTCGCTTTAGCTCGTGCAAGAAGGGAGATGGAGATATTGGGGATAAGGGGATATCTCTAGTTATATCTCCATATCCCCAATATCTCCTTATCCCCCTGCTTACACTCTTTAGTAGTACAATGTCGCGGATGAAACTCACGAAGGCGGCGCTGCTC
>JBKKAT010000205.1:0-7565 GCA_046714535.1 Acidobacteriota bacterium
ATATGCAACACAGAGGAAAGTTCCGACAGCGCCACGGGAAAATAAGGGCTGAGCATTGCGGTTGCCAATCCCTGTTCCAGTTCAACGTCTCTCAATCGCGGGCCGAACAGATAACAGGTGGTCGTGGGAAGATAAGCGGGTTTAAAAAACGCAAATCCTTGAGTGTGATCGTGATGTGTGTGACTAAAAAGAATTGTCATTGTGGTCAGCTGGCGTTCGGTTTTGGAGGGCACATGATTCTTCATCATCTCATTGCCCAGGCTGACAATGCCCGTTCCTGCATCAAGGAGAATCAGATGATTTCCGGCGCGCACCTCCACACAGGAAGTGTTACCTCCGTAACGAACGGTTCCGGAACCAGGCGAAGGATGGCTTCCGCGGACTCCACGAAATCTGACTGTGAATTTATTGTTGCCCGCTGTCATATAAGGTCCATCGGACCCCTTTTAAGCTAACTCATGTTAGCAATAAAAGTTCAAGGGTTCAAGGGTTCATCTGTATTTAGTGTTCAGGCCGTCTTCAATTCATCAATCGAAACGCCGGAAATGTAGGAGATATACGCGGGTACAAGCGGCAGAACGCAGGGAGAAATGAAAGAGAGAAAACCGGCAGCAACCGCGGTAATCATATTGGCCTGGTGGCCGAGACTCGTTTCCAGCCCGGCTCCAAAGGCTGAGGCAAGCCAGCTGCTCATGCGCGTGAACTGATTGGTTGCAACGAGCACGCCGATGAAAATGAGCAACAACCCGCTAACCAGCTCGATCGTTTTGTAGTTTCGCTTGATCACCTTGAACACGCCTACCGCATAGTTGAAGGCGATGCCGGTCAACAAAAAGGGCACGCCAAGTCCCATGGAATAAAGAATTAACAAGAAGATGCCGTCCGCGATGGTATCTTGATTTGCAGCAATCAATAGAATGGAACTGAGTATGGGACCGATGCAGGGAGTCCATCCAAAAGCGAAGGCGCCGCCGATTAAAAAGGAACTGAGCATTCCGAGCGGTTTCCCTTGCACATTGAATCTTTTTTCGTATGTCAGAAAGGGGATTTGAAAAACACCGGCGAGGTGCAGTCCGAGAATGATGATCATGATTCCACCGACCACATTGATCCAGGTCTTGTAGAGAATGAGGTACTGTCCAAGCAGACTGGCGGTCGCTCCCAGAGAAGCGAAGACAACCGTAAACCCTGCAACGAACAACAATGTGTTGATGATAACTTTTCGCATAGCTCAAAGAGCCGGCATGATGCCGGTGTTACAAACCGCTCAGAAACGTGAGTAGGCAGCGGGCGCCGAAACCACTCGCGGTGCGCGGATAAATGGACCAATCCCTTTCCTGCCAGGAAGGACCTGCAATATCCAGATGAACCCAGCGCGGATGATCTACAAATTCAGACAAAAACAAACCGCCTTGGATGGAACCAGCTTCCGGAATTCCACTTGAATTTTTCATATCGGCTATATCGCTTCTGATCAAATCTCGATAGTGATCTGGCATCGGAAGTGGCCACATGGTTTCTCCCGATGTTTTTCCTGCCTCTACAATTTGCTGAATAAAAAGATCGTTGTTGCCCATGACGGCTGCAACCAGGCGTCCTAAACCGATCACCTGCGCCCCGGTCAGCGTAGCGATATCAATCAAGTAGTCCGGTTTCAAAGATTGTGCGTAAACGAGTCCGTCGGCAAGCGCCAATCTCCCTTCTGCATCAGTGTTTGTGATTTCGATGGTCTTGCCGTTCATCGCCCGTACAACATCACCCGGGCGGTTTGCAGCGCCATCCGGCATGTTCTCCGTTGCCATTAACAGCGCGGTGATTTTTACAGGCATTTTTAATTCACAGGCGGCGCGGATTACGGCAAGGGCGATAGCGGCGCCGGCCATATCCGATTTCATGCTTTCCATTCCTTTTTCAGTCTTCAGCGAAAGCCCGCCGGAATCAAAGGTCAATCCTTTTCCCACAAAACAGACGTGCGCTTTTGCAGCCCCCTCCGGCTTGTAGGTGAGATGAATCATTCGGCCTGGAACGACGCTTCCTTTTCCGACGCTTAGAAAAGCATTCGCGCCCATTTTTGCAAGCTGAGCGGATTCAAAGATGCGAAGGTTCAACCCATTCTTCTTCGCGACATCTATGGAGATCTCGGCGAGCTTTTCGGAATTGAGAATATTCGGCGGTTCGTTGACAAGATCCCGAACGAACATTGCGGCGGAAGCAAAAACCCTTGCTTTCTGCAATGCCGAAGCTTTCGCAGAAGGAGCGACCACATAAACTGTTTGTAAGATGGGCTTCGAATCTTTCTGAGGCTTGAATTTTCCAAACGAGTAAGAAGCCAGAATGCTGCCTTCCGCAATGGCCTGCACTTCCTGATCATTCAGGGGATCAAATGCCAGCAAAATCTGTCTCAGATTTTTTTTCTGTGCTGCCTGCACTGTCGCGTAAGCCGCTTCACGCAATTCATTCGTTCGGAGATCTTTACCGGGAAAGGAGGTCAGAATGATGCGGCGTACTTTCCTGTCACCGGTGTAAAAAACGGCTGCGTGCTGCCTTTTAACGAGAAACGCTTCTTCGGCTCTCAACCGGCTGATTTCGCCTTGCCTTTCTGCGTCCAGTTCGAGCCCGGATGGTGTAAAGGCGTTTCCGGAAAGGGCAAGAATGGCAACTGCATCAATTTCCGCGGACCCCTTCCACAATTTTAAAGTCGGCATAAGGATGCAAGATTATATTCCGATTTCTATTGTTTGCAATCTCTTTAATCGATTGAATTGCCTTGATTTAGGTTGCAATAGTCTGGTAGAATGCCTCTCATCTCCAGAGGAGCGTGTCAACGCGCCGATGAACCAATGGCGGTCGAAGTCTGACCAGATTTCCGATCTGGTTAATCAGGTCTCGGAACTTAAGAGAGAACTGGATGTAACCCGTCAATCCCACAGATCTCTTCAGCAACAACATCAAACTTTAAAACTTCAGAACGAACGGTTGATGAAAATGGAAGCGCAGCATCAGAACGCGCGCAAAAGTATGCTCGAAAAGCGCATTATTTTTTCTCGCGCTGTGATGCTTTTCCCCTCTAATGTGGTTATTGGTGATCGGCTTGAGAATTGTGTATTGAAAATTTTCCGGGGCAACCATTTGCTGATCGACGACACGGCGGAATTGATCAACTGTCGTATTATCGGTTTGGAACATTATGCCGATCAAACGCTTCCACGCCAGAATCGTCCCTCCGGTACGATTGAAATCAAGGGAGTGTTCTACAACACAAATTCCCGGCGATTTGCGATTTCCACTTACGAGCGTGTTGTGATCCATCGCGGTGTGCGGTTCCGCGGAAATGTCTGCGCTTCGAGTATTGTTATTCCGGAGCTAACCAAGATCCGCGGACGTTTTGCAAGCAGAGAACTTTTGGAGCAAAGAAGAAAACGCAAACAGTTAATGCGACTCCCTTCTAATCTATTAGAGAAACGGCGGGACGATGACTTGTGAAACAATGTAAGTTGCATATTGCATAAAATATTTGAAGTGATAAAAAGGTATTTTATGCAATATTCAATATACAATATGCAATATCCTGTTGAGGTGTTATGAATCAAGACCGAGTTACAAGATTGGCTGAAGGAACAATTGTTAAAGGTGAGGTTTCTTTTCCTGGAGGAAAACTGCGAATTGAAGGCGAATTGCATGGCAATGTGACTTCGGCGGACAGTGTTGAAGTGGTCCAAAATGGGCGGCTTCTTGGTGATGTTTTGGAAGCGAACGAAATCGAACTGTTAGGAAAAATTGAAGGAAATATTAAGACAAAGAAACTGGTAGTCAGGCCCACCGGTATCCTTACCGGCAATTTAGAAGTGGAACACTTCGTAATGGAGGAAGGCGGAAAAATACTTGGCGAGGTAAAGATGAACCTCGGCGAAGTCCGGGAAGCGTGGAAGGCAGTCGCCGGAAACAAACGCTAGATCTGCTGGAGACTGCGTCATGCGGCGTCGTCAGTGGTTGATTTCAGCGTTTCTTTTTGTCATATCGGTTATTTTTCTGCTCTTTTCCAAGACCCTTTTCACATCCGGGACAGAAAGCAACAAAGCGCTTGCGCTTCCCGCAGCCAGAGAATGCCCGGTGCTCTTATTGCCAAATCGAGACTACTATCCTCATTTAAAAAGCTTTTTTCAGAAAGCAGAAAAGACCATTGTGGGAACCATTTATCTGGTTAAAGCAAACAATTTTCCGGACAATGAACCGTCCGATTTGCTTCGGGAATTGATTGCTGCGAGCAAACGCAATGTACAGGTGGAAATCGTACTGGAAAATTCAGAGGATAAAGGTTTGATTGAGTCGAACCAGTATGCCGCCCAGGTGTTGGAGAAAGGTGGAGTGAAGGTTCGTTTCGATAACGCCAAAATTGCTACTCACGCAAAAACATTTGTCATTGATGGACGCTATTGTTTTCTCGGGAGTCACAATTTGACACACTCCGCGATGTCCCGCAATGCTGAACTTTCCGTCTTCGTGGATTCTCCTGAAATGGCTGCGAAGATTACGAGTTTTGTGCGCCAAATTCCCCGATAATTGGTGTAAGAAGGGGGGATATGGAGATGGCAAGAGATAAGGAGATATTTTTCTTTTTTTATCCCCATATCTCGTAATATCTCCTCATCTCCCTTCTTACACGAGCTAACCGAATCATTTGTGCTTTTGCGTGGAGCACATATAATGGATTAGTTTTTTTTCCGGAGTCATATTGGCCTATTCTCCCCGTTCCAGAGCTTTGCTCCTTACCAGAATCTTCATTGTAACGATTCTCTATTTTATTTTTGCTCACGTAGGGCTGTTGCTTTCCATCGGTGAAACAAATGTTTCTCCCGTTTGGCCATCCGCCGGTATTGCTCTGTCGTCCATGCTTTTGTTCGGGTGGCGGATCTGGCCTGCGGTCACACTGGGCGCGTTCTTCGCAAATTATTTTGCCGGGCTGTCTACGATTGCTTGCATGGGAATTTCGATTGGCAACACGATCGAAGCCGGCATCGGTTTTTATTTGGTGCAACGTTACGCCAGCGGAAAGAATTTTTTGACGCGTGTGGAAGATGTTTTGAAGTTTGTGCTTTTAGCGGGTCTTGTCAGTACTGCTTTCAGCGCGACTATCGGGACAGCTTCTCTTTTTCTGACAAATTCGGCAGAAGGCATTCCTTACATGTATCTCTGGTCAACGTGGTGGCTGGGGGACATGATGGGGAATTTGCTGATCGTTCCTGTCGTTCTCGCGTGGAGTAAAAGGGAAGGCCGGGAAACTTCTGCAATCAACATTGCGGAAGCGATAGTTGTATTTGCCTCTATCGTTGCAGTGAGCCTTTTGGTCTTCAGCGGGAACTTTGAAGTTGGCGTTCCGCTGGTCTATCTCACCGTACCGCTTTCCATTTGTGCTGCAGCTTTTCGATTCGGTCAACGGGGCGCAACCCTGGCTATACTGATCGTTTCCACCATTGCGATTCTGGGAATTACAAATGGAAATGGTCCCTTCGATAGACCGAATTTGAATGAATCGCTGTTATTGCTTCAAGTTTTTGTGGGATCCATCCAGCTTACTGCTCTCGTTCTCGGAGCCAGCCTGATCGAAAGAAGGTCTGTGGAATCAGCTTTGCGTGAGTCTGAAGCAAAATCCCGTTCGTTGGTGGAACGTGTGCCTGCGATCGTTTATCAGGTTGAATTCACTTCGACCTTTGAGTGGCGCTACGTTAGTCCTCGCATCAAATCCATTCTTGGTTTTACGCCCGAGGAATGGATGTCAGATTCACAGCTCTGGTCCAGGCAAGTTCATCCGGAGGATCGCGAGGAAGTGCTTTCCAAGGGAATGCGAAGCAGTCTTTCCGGAAAACCTTTTGTCTGTGAATACAGAATGTTTGCGCGGGACGGCCACACGGTATGGTTTAGGGATGAAGGAAACGTAATCAGAGATCAGGAACGAAAGTCGGTCTTTATCCAGGGAATTATGATGGATGTCACGGAAAGCAAGCGGGCCGACCTTCTGCAGGCTGTCTTGCACCGTCTGGCGGAAAAAACAAGTTTTACGGAAAGCATGGAACAGTTCTATGGGGTGGTGCATGAATGCATTTCCGAACTGATAGATGCCAAAAATTTTTATATGGCCATGTACGAACCCTCTACCCAGACTTTTTCTATTCCCTATGTGTCGAGCGAAAGAAGTACGGCAATGGATTCGCTGGATGCCATAGACAAACTGAACCACCACGTACTTTCTCATGGCGCTTTACTGGCCGATTCTGAAAAAATCAAGGAATTGACAAATAGCGGAGCCGATCCGGAACAGGGAGCCCCCTACGCCTGGTGGCTAGGCGTACCTTTGAAATCCGGGGAGAAGACTCTCGGTGTTCTTTCAGTTCAGAGTTACAGGGAAGACAGGAAGTTTGTGCCGGCGGATCTCAATGCTCTGGGTCTTGTTTCAACTGAACTCGTTACCACTTTAGAACAGAAACGTGCGGAGAAAGCGTTGCAGGCCAAATCGGCACAACTGCAGGCAATCAATCAAGCAATGACCACGTTTCTGGAAACAAATAGCTGGACCCCCGCGAGCCAATTGATTCTTAAGTCTGCTCTTCGAGAGACCGGAAGTGAGTATGGTTTTATCGGAGTGGTGACCGATCGATCCACCTTACGAGTCCTTGCTCATGAAGGAATTGTTTGGGATGACAAAATCAATCGCGAGTTTTATGAAGAAGCTCTCCGGACTTACGAGCAAAAAGGATATCTTGAATTCCCGAATCTGAGCAATCTTTTCGGCGCTGTGATCACGCAGGCTTCTCCCGTGATTTCAAACGATCCGGCCAATGATACACGGTCCGCCGGGTCGCTGCCGAAAGGGCATCCTCCTTTGCGTTGTTTTTTGGGAGTTCCGTTTCACTATGCAAACCAGGTGATCGGAATGATCGGTGTTGCAAACAGACCGGATGGATATACACACACGGATCTTGAGAAACTCGATTTCCTTTCACAAACAACTTGTGTTCTTTATCATAGTTATCTGCAAACCCAAAAACAGGAATTGCTCCAGGATGAACTTCGCCAATCACAAAAAATGGAAGCGATCGGCCGGCTGGCAGGGGGCGTTGCTCATGACTTTAACAATCTCTTGATGGCGATCACCGGTTATTGCGAATTGTTATTAATGAGGCTGCAGAGCAATCCCCTGAACCATGAGGTGAAAGAAATCTTGAAGGCGGCCGAACAGGGTGCTGCCTTGACACGTCAGTTACTCGCTTTCGGAAGAAAGCAAATCTTGATGCCCCGCGTGCTCAATCTCGATCATGTGGTTCGAAACATGGAAGATCTTCTTCGCCGTCTCCTTGGTGAAGATGTTGAATTGATGATTACTTCCAACGAAAAACTCGGACATGTGAAAGCGGATCCCGGTCAAATCGAACAAGTGATCATGAATCTTTCGGTTAATGCGCGGGATGCAATGCGAGGTGGAGGTAAGCTTTTCCTTTCTACCTCCAATGTAACGATTCGAGATGATCATCCTAGGAAAAAGATAGGAGTCCTGCCCGGAAGCTACGTGC
>JBKKAT010000206.1:0-3228 GCA_046714535.1 Acidobacteriota bacterium
TGCTATTTGCTGACTCTCCAGAATATTCTGGAGTTCTTTCGTATATTCTTACATTTCGGAGGTTAGATCGCGTTTTTTTTGGGTAAAGTAGTTATATCCAATAACAGCAGGAATAGCCGCAGCAAGCCCCATGGCGGTTGCAATCAATGCCTCAGCGATGCCGGGAGCAACAACGGACAGGTCGGTGCTGCGCGCTGCGCCGATGGATTCAAACGCATTGATGATTCCCCAGACCGTACCAAATAGACCGATGAAAGGAGTCGCGCTCGCGGTGGTCGCCAGGAACGACAGATTTTTTTCGAGCGCCGATGCTTCGCTCAGACCTGCTTTGCTCACCGCCCGGTCGATCCGCGAGTGAGTGATGGGAACCGGCAGTCCCTTAACGGTAGCAGCGGTGCCGGCCATGTCGGGATGCATGCCGTGAGTGACTTCGTTATATACGATCAGAAACATCTTTGCGAACGGAGAATGCCGCCAGCGGCCTGCAGCGCTCGCCTGCTCGCTCAGTGAGGAGGTTTTGCGGAAAATGCGGTAAAAATGCCCGTTCTGACTCCTCGCCCGTCGAAACGAAAAGTATTTATCGACAATGATGGCCCAGGAAACGATGGAGAAAAAGAGAAGCAGAATCAGCACGCCTTTTGCAACGATGCCTGACCGCTGAATGATCGTCAGCATCGAAGTGTCAACGCCTTCTGCTGCTAACTGCGCTAGAAATGATATTAAAAGGAATCGCAAATAGACCCCTCCCGCATTCGCGTTCCCCCTTGTGGCAATCTAACAGAGGTAACGGCGCGAATCAAGTGCATGACTGAAAACTTAATTTTTTTCCCCAATTTTGCAACCGTATTCAATTAGACACTTTATCTTTGCGCCTTGGCGTCTTTGCGTTAAATTAACACCATGGAATCATCGGTCAAACGTTATCATCTGCAAAAAGAGAAGCGATCGTTAATCAAGCGAGTCAATTATGAAGCCGAGCTGAACCCTCAACAACTGGAGGTTGTCGTGACGGGAGATGGGCCCGTTCTCGTCATTGCCGGTGCCGGAAGCGGCAAAACTCGCGCGATTGTCTACCGTGTTTCCTGGTTGCTCGAATCCGGAATCAATCCATCTGAAATTCTGCTCGTCACTTTTACCAACAAAGCGGCACGGGAGATGCTTCATAGAGTTGCTTTGCTCTCCCAGATCGAAGTAAATCAACTCTGGGGAGGAACCTTTCATCATGTGGGAAACAGGCTTTTGCGCCCGTATGCAAGGCAACTGGGATTGAATTCCAACTTTACGATACTGGACCAGGGGGATTCGAAGGATCTGATCACCTCGTGTGTTTCGGAGCTTCATGGGGAAAAAAAGATCAAACAATTTCCTTCCGGAGACATACTGCAGGACGTCATCAGCTATTCGATCAATACTACGAATGAATTAGAATCTGTGATCCGCCTGAGATATCCGCACCTGGAGCCGATCATTGTTTCCCTTTTGGATATCGCCAGGCGTTATCATGAGAAAAAGAAGGAAATGAATGCAGTCGATTTTGATGATCTTTTGCTCGGTTGTAAATTCTTGTTGGAGAATCATCCGGAAATTCGAAAATACTATTGCTCCAAATTCAAATACATACTGGTTGACGAATATCAGGACACAAACAAATTGCAAGCCGACGTGGTGGATTTGCTAGCCTCAGAACACAAAAACATCATGGTGGTGGGAGACGATACTCAAAGCATTTATTCCTTCCGGGGGGCAAATTTCGCGAACATCATGCACTTTCCGGACCGCTATCCGGCGGCTCGACTTCATCGTCTGGAGTTAAATTACCGCAGCACTCCGGAAATTCTTCATCTTGCCAACGACATTATTGAAAACAACAAGGAGCAATTCAAAAAGACCTTAACGGCTACACGCGCCAGCATTCAGTGGAAACCGGCTGTTGTCCCTCTTCGCGATGCGGCGCAGCAATCCGATTTCATCGCTCAAAGAATCCTTGAGCTTCAAGACGAAGGCACTTCATTGAATGAAATCGCAATTCTGTATCGGGCTCATTATCATGCGATGGAACTGCAGCTGGAACTGACCCGGCGGGGAATTCCGTTCGTGATTCATTCGGGCGTTCGTTTTTTCGAACAACGTCATATTAAGGATGTGATCGCCTATCTGAAGGTGTTGTTGAATCCGTTCGATGAACTTTCCTGGAAACGAATTCTGCTATTGATTCCGGGAATTGGCGGCAAGACCGCTGATAAAATCTGGACGCAGATACGCTCGCAAGAAAATGCTGTCACCCGGTTGCGCGATTACCCGGGTCTTGTTCCTCGGGCTTCCAAAGGTGCCTGGGACACATTCGCCCAACTGATGCAGGAGCTCTCGCACGAAGGATTCATGTTAGTTCCTGCATCGGCCATCGATCATGTTTTCAAAAATGGCTATCAACAGTATTTGGAAGCAAAGTTTCCGGATTATAAGAACCGCGAAGAAGATATTCACCAGATGAGCAATTTCGCGATGCAGTTCGATTCGCTCGAGCAGTTCTTGAGTGAGCTTTCTTTACTGGGCCAGATCGAAGGGGAAGAAACCGACGGGGAAGTCCCTCAAGAGCGAGTTCGACTTTCCACGATCCATCAGGCAAAAGGGCTCGAATGGCAAGTTGTGTTTGTCATCTATATGGTGGATGGACGCTTCCCTTCAGCTCGCTCGATGAAGATCCCCGAAGATCTGGAAGAGGAACGGCGTCTGTTCTATGTGGCTACAACGCGTTCTAAGAATCAGCTTTACATGACCTACGTTCTCTTTTCGGACAGTTACACCCAGGGTCCCTATTTTCATCGCCCTTCGACCTTTTTGAAGGAACTCAATCGCGATCATTACGACTTATGGCAAGTCGATGACCGTATGTCCGTTGAAGATGGTCTTCCCGCATTCATCCAGGATGACGCCACCGACTACTTCCAATAACTATGGAGCGCAGGCGTCTCGCCTGCATTATGGGCCGCGGACGTCCCGTCCGCATGAGCTAGAGCCAAATCGCAATCACGAACCATCCTAGCGCAAGGAAAATTCCAAGCACTGCATCGGCTACATAATGATAACGAGCCACCACCGTAGAAACCGTGATACTGATCGCAAGAAAAAGAAAAACGAGACCAGCGATCCAATGAAGATGCAACATGGCAAAGGCGATCGCCATGGATGCCGCAACGTGAGCGCTGGGAAACGTGTTCACCTGAATGC
>JBKKAT010000207.1:0-4079 GCA_046714535.1 Acidobacteriota bacterium
TAAGTTATCCGTGCCGGTTACGGCGGTTGGAATCAGGGTGGGGCGAACCCTGGCGGGCCCGCCCCGGGGAATACCCTTTGTTTGGGGAGCCTAAAGAACAATGCTTAATGTAAACTTACACTTTATGAAAAAAGGAACGAGGATGCAAGGCACGTGGTGCAAAATAACAAAAATCAGGGGTGAAATCCCCTTCTCCAGGTTCAAATAGTCTCTGCATGATTTCAAAGCGCTTCCAAATAGTTGCGGATCGCGCGCGAGTCTCGGGTTTTCCAGGCAACATCACGAATATTTGACAGCACGGCTTTGTTTTCCGTATGACGTTGCAGGACGCGATCCACCGCTCCGGCACCCAGACCGGCTAAAATTTCGCGCACGCTTTTCCGATCACGGGCCATGAAAACCGTATTTTCGATTAATCCCGCGATAGCTTCGATCGCGGAAGAATGACGCCGAGCATGGAGAAATCTCGCTACGAACAGGGTTGAATCATGATCGCGAGTGTACATGGCAACTCTTGCGATGCACTGAATCATTCGTTCGGAAGACGGAAAGGATGAATCGAACGACTGAATAAGCCCGTAAACATCCGGTTCAGTCAAAATATGGGCTACAGCCGCCAGATCGGATCGTACAATCTCGGCAGCCTCGCCAAGCGCAGAGGCGATGCTCTTGTAGAAAGGGTTTTGAAGATACAATCGCAACGCGCGGATCGTCTCCTTCAAACTTTCTTCTTCCCGCGCAAAGAAAAGAGCCTTTCCAGCAGCAGCGATTCCGTCCGGAAGCGCCGTGGCCGGAAGACTGTTGAGCTGAAAGGCGATTTTCCACTGTGCCCCCACAAAATAGTCCGCCGCAATGGAGGCAATAATCTCTTTTTGCCTTTCTACAGGGAGTTTTGCGAATTCCTTATACAACGATTCCGCGGAATTGATTCTGTCATTCTTCGCTGCCGCAACCAGTTTCGCATCCTTCTTGATCGCAATGATTGCATCTCGTAACTCTTGTTCGCTAATCTGATTCATGTTGCTCCTGTGAAGATGCCGGCTAAAGCCGGCGCTCCATACTAGATGGGGACAGGGATGGTGTCAACAATTTGCTGGATCACTCGCTCCGCTTCTTCAGCACGATTCTCTTGAAATACAACGGAAGATTTTAATTGAATCCTGTGCGCAAGCAAAGGGACAGCCAGTTTTTTTACGTCATCGGGAATTACATAATCCCTTTCCTGAAAGAAGGCATATGCCTGCGCCGCGCGAAAGAAATAAAGAGATCCACGGGGAGAACAGCCCAACGCAATCATAGGGGAATTGCGCGTAGCACCTACGATCCTTAAAAGATAAGAGAGCACATCTTCGTCAATCGTAACGTTTTTAACCTGTTCCTGAAGATCCACCAATTCGGTCCGCTCAATGACCGGCTGCGCGTATTTAATCGGATGTTCGAATTCCTGATTGCGAATGATCTCCTTTTCATGCGCTTCATCGGGATAACCCAACCGGATTCGCATGAAGAAACGGTCCATTTGAGACTCAGGAAGCGGATACGTGCCGTAATGCTCCAAAGGGTTTTGAGTCGCGATAACCATAAACGGCTTCACCAGCTCATACGTTCTGCTGTCCACCGAAACCTGAAATTCACTCATGGCCTCGAGCAAAGCGCTCTGCGTTTTCGGCGTTGCGCGGTTGATTTCGTCAGCCAGAACGATATTTGAAAAGAGCGGCCCCGGCTTAAAAAGGAATTCCTGGTCTTTTGCATTCCAGATCGAAACTCCCGTAATATCGGCCGGCATGAGATCGGACGTGAACTGAATACGATGAAAGCTGCACGAAACGCATTTCGCAAGAGCATGTCCCAGCGTTGTTTTGCCGATCCCGGGCACATCCTCAATCAATAGATGGCCTCCGGACAACAGAGTCACCAACGTCATTTGAATGGCTTCCGATTTGCCCCGAATGACCTGTTCGATAGCATGCGCAAGCTTGCGGGCCTTTTCCAGGGAAACCGGCGCAACGTTCTCCTTGGTTGTGCGGTTAATCATCGATCAGCCTGATGTGTAAATCATCCAACTGACGTTTGGATACTGTAGAAGGAGAATCGGTCATGAGACACTGCGCACTGCTTGTTTTCGGGAAGGCAATCACTTCGCGGATCGATTCCTCTCCTGCAAGCAACATGGCGATGCGATCCATTCCAAACGCAATTCCGCCATGCGGTGGGGCTCCATATTGTAAAGCGTCCAGAAGAAATCCGAATTTCTCTTTCGCTTCTTCGCGAGAAATTTTCAAAATATCAAACACTTTTGATTGCACATCCGCGGTGTGGATTCGGATGCTTCCCCCCCCGATTTCATAGCCATTACAAACTACATCATATGCCTGTGCTTGAGCTTTACCAGGGTCGTTGTCCAGTAAAGGGATCGAAGCAGGCATGGGAGAAGTAAAGGGATGGTGAGACGCCACGTAGCGGTTTTCCTCTTTGTCGAATTCAAATAGAGGAAAGTCGATGATCCACTCAAAACGAAAATCCTCTTTGTTGTACCATTTTTCCTGTCTGGCAAGATGCGTTCTGAGCTGTCCCAATACCGTATTGGCGGACACGCGCGAACCTGCAACGAGGATCAATAGATCCTGATCGCCCGCCTCCATCTGGCCCCACAATTCTTTCATTTTTTCTTCGCCGACCGCTTTCAAAATCGAAGATTGAATGGCATCACCGCTTTTCTTTGCCCAGATCAGGCCGGCCGCTCCGAACTCTTTGGCCCTTGCTTCTAATTGATCGATCTCTTTTCGGGAATAGCGGCCACATCCTGGTGCCACCAGTCCCTTCACTTTTTCCGCTTGTTGGAAGATTCTGAATTCGGTTGTTTGCGCCAACCCGGTAACATCATGGATTTCGCAACCATAACGCAAATCCGGTTTATCCGAACCGTACCGGTCCATCGCTTGATCGTACGTCAGTTGTGGAAAGGGAATGGAAACAGAAATTCCCGCACTGGAAAAAATTTCTTGAATCAGCGGTTCCATGATTGCAATCACATCGGCCCGTTCCACAAAGGACATTTCCAGATCGATTTGTGTGAACTCCGGCTGACGTTCTGCGCGCAAGTCTTCGTCGCGAAAACACTTCACAATCTGCATGTAGCGATCAAAACCGGAAACCATCAACAATTGTTTGAATAGCTGCGGGGATTGCGGAAGCGCATAAAATTTTCCGGGATTGACGCGGCTCGGCACCAGATAATCCCGCGCGCCTTCCGGTGTGGATCTCGTGAGCATGGAAGTTTCGATCTCCACAAAACCCTGCTTGTCCAGGAATTTTCGTGCCGCAAGAACAGCTTTGTGACGCAAGAAAAGATTCCGTTGCATTTTCGGGCGACGTAAATCCAAATAGCGGTATTTCAAACGAACATCATCCGAAACCTGAACGTCATCCTCCACCGGAAAAGGTGGAGTCTTCGATTCATTCAGAATTTGAAGTGAGCCCGCGACGATCTCGATTTCTCCTGTTGGATGATTTCGGTTAACCGTGGCTTCTTCCCGGCCGACCACTCTCCCCTGAACGCACGCAACAAATTCCGGACGCAAAGCCTTGGCGATGCGATGAGTTTCTTCATTGGTCTGGGGGTTGAAAACGATCTGCACGGAACCGGAACGATCTCTCAGCTCAACGAAAATAAGGGAGCCCAAATCCCGGCGCCGCGAAACCCAGCCGGTTAGAGTAAGATCCTTCCCCACATGTTCTTTACGGACTTCACCGCAGTAAATATCTCTTTTCATACGAGTTTCTGTATCACTTCCTGTAGAGAATAGCGTTCTTGTTCACCCTTCGTCATGTTCTTTAATGTAACTTTTCCTTCTTGCAATTCATCATCGCCTACTAAAATCACCCATTCCACATTCCGTTTATTCGCCTGACGCATTGCGCTCTTCACGTTTCTTCTTTGATAATCCACTTCACAGGATATTCCCGCTTTTCGTAGAGTCGCCTGAACCTCATTGTAGGCGAACTCAAAGGACCTATCGCTCATCGATACGATGAAAACACGGACTCCGGTTGGTTCCGCGGAAGTGTCAGGAACAGCG
>JBKKAT010000208.1:0-5169 GCA_046714535.1 Acidobacteriota bacterium
TCGTATCGCATTCCTTTGCCTCTTTGAAATTCTTCGGAGGGGTTGAGCGAAAAAACACAGTGAACATCGAGCCCAGGGTAACCAGCGAAAGACCTTTGCCGTTCAAAAGATTGCGGAGTCGATCAAAGAACTGTGTCGAACGCTGCTCTAATTGTCCGTAAACGGATTTTTCCTGAAGAAGCTTCAAGGTTGCTAGCCCGGCTGCTGAAGCAACAGGATTTCCCGAAAGCGTTCCGGCCTGGTAAACATGCCCCAGAGGAGCAACGCAACGCATGATTTCGGTGCGCCCGCCGTACGCCGCAAGTGGCATACCGCCACCGACTATTTTTCCCAGACAGGTAAGGTCGGGCACGATTCCATAATGTTCCTGCGCACCGCCATAGGAAACACGAAATCCCGTGATCACCTCATCGAAAATCAGCAGCATGTTTCGTTCCCGCGTAAAGCGCCGAAGGCCCTGCAGGAAATTCTCTTCCGGAGGAATCAATCCCATATTTGCCGCGACCGGTTCCAAAATTACGGCCGCCGTATCGGAAAGTATTTCTTCCGGCAAACCCTCCAGCCCTTCGAGAGAATTATATGCTATCGATATAGTATTACGAGTGTAGTTTTCGGGAATTCCGGCAGAATCGGGAAGGTCAAAAGTAGCGACTCCAGAGCCGGCTGAGGTCAACAGGCTGTCATGGTGGCCATGGTAACAACCTTCGAATTTCACGATGTTGTTCTTGCGTGTAAAACCGCGGGCGGCTCGCAAAGCGGACATCGTGGCTTCGGTACCGGAGCTCACAATCCGCAGCATCTCCATCGAAGGAAAAGCGCCGTGGTTGGCTTCGGCCAGCTCCACTTCCAGTGCAGTGGGCGTGCCGAAAGTGGTTCCTGATTCGGCTTGTTCCTGAATCGCCCGAATCACTTCCGGATGGGCATGTCCCAGTATGAGCGGTCCCCAGGACCCGACAAAATCAATGTATTCGTTTCCGTCTACGTCTGTGATCCGGCAACCTTTTCCACTCTGAATAAAGAGAGGGCTGCCCCCCACCGCTTTGAAAGCGCGAACCGGACTGTTGACGCCACCGGGCATCAACTTAGACGCACGAGCGTGGAGTTCACGGGAGGCTGAATTTTTCACAGATAGTGGGTCAAACTAATTGCGATGTTGTTCGATTTTGTAAAGGAAATGCGTTTCGCCAACGCGGATCACATCCCCCTCTTTCAAAATCGCGCGGGTCACTTTCTTTTCATTGAGAAAGGTTCCGTTTGTGCTATTCAAATCGTACAGCACATGCCTTCCATTTTCTGGAATGATTCTGGAATGCTGGCCGGAGATCGTTATGTCGTCTAATCGAATTTCATTCACGCGCGATCGGCCAATGGAAACGGGGAATGCCCGGTTCAAGGAAAATGTTTGTCCTAAGTTTTTCCCTTTGCGAATCACCAGCATCGGTGTTTCCATCAGGACAAATGTTTTGCTGAGCATTTCTTCCGTCACCGGTTTCTTTTCCAGTAATTCCACGGGTATGCCGGCCCTCTCTTCCTCCAGCAATATTTCCTGCGTTCCATCTGCCGGAGCGGTGACGGGAACCTGCACCTGTTTGGTCTGACGAGTTTCATCCACGGAACAGACAGGGCAAATCGTTTGATAGGGACTTAGTTGTTTTCCACAGGTTGGACAAATGCGCTGCTCCGTGCGATATGATTTTGCAACAAAGAGTACAGCAACAATCAATGCACCAGCACCAAGCAACACAAGCAAGATCCACTTGTATGGAAAACTGGATTCAGGCGCGCGATCTACGGGAACGCTGACTGCTGGTGGCGTTACTACGGGAATGGACGGTGCGGGTTGTTGCGCAACTGCTGGTTTTGACACATCCCTGACCTGCGCTTGCTTCTGCGAAGCGATGGCTGTCTGCAGTTGATTCACAACATCAGACGAAGTGATCGTGAAATATTTGCCGCCTGTGAGACGCGCCATGCGTTCCAAAACTTTGCGGTCCGCTTTTCCGACGCCCACCGCATGGATCGCAATTCCATGGGAATTTGTGTAACCAACAACATCTTCCAACACAGTTGCGCTCTTGGTATCGATTCCGTCGGAGATGATCAGGATGGCTTTGTGATCCGCCTCGATCTCAGAAAGCTCCTTTGCCGCATCGTAGGCCGCATCATAGATCATCGTGTAAGATTCGGTCGCCTGGACGTTCTCAAGTTCCGACAGGTCAATCCTTTTCATGTCGTTCCCAAACTGGTAGATCAATTTTGTGCCGTCGACTTCTTCCATCACTTGTCGAATGAGCTCTTTCGCTTTTTGGAAATCTTCGGGTGTAACGGACCTGCTGTTATCGAGCAATATGGCTGTGGCCTGCTTTTCGGCAGCATAAAGCGGCAACGTTACGAAGAGAAAAAGCAAATAAAACGCGCACTTCTTCATGGGAATTATGACAATTTTATCACAGGGCCGGCTAAAGCCGGCGGCCCAGAATGCCGGATAAATCCGGCGCTCCATAAGTCAGCACTCCACTATGCCGATGGTGGCATGTCGATCGCGGGCAGTTTGGACGCAGCAACGATCTTGTCACCTTCGTCGACATCCATCAGTCGAACACCGATCGATTGGCGGCTCGCGATCCGCACATCGTCTGCCGAATAACGAATAATCATTCCGGATTGTGTCAACATCATGATTTCATCACCAGGATTTACCTTTTCAATATCCACAATCAGACCATTGCGCGGCTTGATCTTCATATTGATCAATCCGCTTCCTCCACGATTCTGAATCCGGTATTCTTCCAGCGGTGTTCTCCGGCCAAATCCATTTTCGGTGATGGTCAGGAGCAAATCGTTGTTGCTCACGATTTCCATACTCACAACGTAATCATTCTCTTTCAGTCGTATGCCTCGAACCCCGGTCGCTGTCCGTCCCATTTCCCGGAATCCACTTTCAGGAAAACAGACCGCTCGTCCGTAGGCAGTTCCAATAAAAATATTCTGACTTCCGTCTGTTACATGGGCGGTGATCAGTTCGTCTCCTTCACGGACATTCATGATACGTAGTCCGTTGCGGCGAATGTTCGACAGTGCATCGAGCCGCACTTTCTTGATGATCCCCTTCCGGGAAAGAATCGTGACGTATTTTTCCGGATCGAAGCTGCTGACCGCGCGCAGACGCGCAATCTTTTCATCAGGATCCATTTGCAAATCGAATTGTGCCATCGCTTTCCCCTTTGTGGATGGGGGAAGATCCGGCAGCATATAAGCCTTCAGTGTGTATACACGCCCCTTCTGAGTGAAGATCAGAATATCGCTGTGCGTGGAACCGACTTCCATTAAGTCAAGAAAATCCTCCTCTTTCGTTTTCATCCCGATACGGCCTTTACCGCCCCGTCTCTGCCGGTTGAAAGAGGAGAGTGAAGTTCGCTTGATGTAACCGGAATGCGTGGAGGTGATCACTACCAACTCCTCGCGCACCAGATCCGCAATCGAAATCTTTTTCGGCTCCTGGTCCAGGATTTGCGTTCGACGTTCGTCACCGTACTTTTCTTTGATCTCAGTGAGCTCATCGGTGATGATCTTGTCGATCAAAGCAGGTTTCGAAAGAATCTCTTTCAATTTCTCGATCTGTTTCAGTAACTCCGTATGCTCGTCAGTAATCTTTTGACGTTCCATCGAAGTCAGTCGTTGCAACTGCATATCGAGAATCGGCTGCGCCTGGATTTCGGTCAGTTGAAAGGTTGCGACCAAACCTTCACGCGCCTCTTTCGGACTGGCAGACCGCCGGATCAAACTGATCACGGCATCCAGATGATCCAATGCGATGATCAAACCTTCCAGGATATGAGCGCGGGCTTGCGCTTTTTTCAGCTCAAATTCGGATCTGCGATGAACAACTTCACGGCGGTGAAATACGAAATGCTCCAGGATGTCGCGCAGATTCAATACCTGCGGTTTTCCATCCACGATGGAAAGAAAAATCACGCCAAACGTGTCATGAAGACGGCTGTGTTTGTAAAGATTGTTTAAAACGACTTCTGCGTTTTCTCCGCGGCGAAGCTCGATCACGATGCGCATTCCGTGACGATCCGATTCATCGCGTATATCGCTGATTCCTTCGATCCGCTTGTTGCGGGCCATATCGGCAATCTCTTCGATCAACTTCTTCTTGTTTACTTGATAAGGAATCTCATGAACGATGATTGCTTCACGAGTTCCCTTCTCCATATTTTCAATTGTGGCTTTCGCACGCACCTGAATGGTTCCGCGGCCGGTTTTATATGCTGTTGCGATATCGCTGCGCGAATAAATCGATCCACCCGTGGGGAAATCAGGGCCCGGAATGTATTCCATCAAAGTATCGATGTCTGTTGCAGGATTCTGAATCAAATGGATCAGTGCATCACAAACTTCATTCAGATTGTGCGGAGGCACGTTCGTGGCCATCCCAACTGCAATTCCGGAAGAACCATTCAGCAGAAAATTGGGAACACGGGTCGGCAGCACAACCGGCTCACTGGTTGTTTCATCAAAATTGGCCTGAAAGTTGACCGTCTCCTTATCGATGTCTTGCATCATTTCCATTGCAAGACGGATCAAGCGGCATTCGGTGTAACGATAATGCGCCGCAGGATCACCATCGAGCGAACCGAAATTCCCCTGCTTGTCGATCAGGGGATAACGCATGTTAAAGTCCTGCGCCATGCGGACCAGCGAATCATAAACGGCGGCATCCCCATGCGGGTGATACTTCTTTAACACTTCACCAACAACCCCGGCGCACTTGGAAAATTTTCGATCCGGAGTCAAACCTTCACGGAACATCGCGTACAGAATGCGGCGATGCACCGGCTTGAGCCCATCACGCACATCGGGTACTGCGCGCCCCATGATTACGCTCATCGCATAATCGAGATAGGACCGTTTTATTTCGTCTTCAATGTTTACCGGTACTTGTTCTTTTGCTATATCCATATTAACTCTTTAAACATCTAAGTTTTTCACTTCCAGTGCGTGTTCTACGATGAAGGCTTTACGCGGTTCGACCTCTTCCCCCATCAATGTGGAAAAGATCAGGTCTGCTTCGTATGCATCTTCAATTCTAACTTTCAGCAGCACGCGAATTTCCGGATTCATAGTCGTATCCCAGAGTTGTTCAGGATCCATTTCTCCCAGACC
>JBKKAT010000209.1:0-12794 GCA_046714535.1 Acidobacteriota bacterium
CTTCCACAGCCTTGGAAGTGCTGCCGTGAGCTGTCAATAAAACGACCGGGACATAGAAATCAATTTCACGAATCTTTTCGAGTAGCTGAATGCCATCGAGGTCTGGCAGCTTCAGATCCAGCACAACACAATCGAATGAACTTTTCCTTACCTGTTCCAATGCATCTATTCCGTTCTCGACAGCAATTGCCTGAAAACCGTGCAGATCGAAAAACCGGCTCAAAGACGTACGGATATTTTTCTCATCGTCAACGATCAAAACTTTCATGCGGGTCTATTCTAATAGAGCCGAACTGGCTTTCGTACTCTTCAAAGAGGGGAATTGTTGTGAGGGTTGGATCATGTTTGACAGTTTTTGCTGCAACTCATGGTTGCTCAGGCTGGATTTCATTTCCAGCAAGTCACGGAATTCCTGATGCTCCTGACCGCTGATTATGCCTCGCGCTGCGATTCGATCGAGATCTTTTAATTCTTCCTTCTTTCCAGGTCGCTCTTCACCGGCCCCTCCCATGATCGTCAACGATTCAAACACATCCAGATCTTCCCGTTGAATCGCCTCCTGCCACAACTGGTACATCTCCGCTTCTGAAATGGAGCCGGAATCTTTCAGTTGTTTCATTTGCTCAATTTCTTTGGCAAGCGTGGGGAATTTATACACGGTCCCACCCATCAAGGTGATTACATTTGTGCGACGGATCACAGAGTCGGTAATCTCGCCGTAGTCGGCCTTTGCCTTTTTCAAACGAACAATTTTCTCGGCGAGTGTGGGCAACAGGATTTCTGTTCCGCCCCAGACCGTAACAACGATGTTATCCGGATCCCTCGGCCGAACGTCCGCTCCTCCCCAAATTGTGAAAAAAAACATCGCGCTTCTCTCCTGCTTATACTAATACTATCAAAGTAGACGAAGGAAAGCGGTAGTTAGTTTTCATCGGGACGATAACAAGTTAAAATGACCTCGAGGTTGAATCATGTTTTCATCGGGCGCAGATATCGATTTAAAACGTTTGGAAGAAGAAATCCGCAAAGAGATCGAAGAGAAGCGGAAAAAACTTTTTAGTGATGAAGAGCTGCAGGAACTGCAGGAACTCGAGCTGAAAGTCATCACAAACCCGGACCGCATCCGGACATATTTCCTAAAAGGCCTCGAACTGGAGCTGGAAAAGCCTGATCTGGAGTTTTATAAAACCGACTACAACATAGATTTAAACACTTTTGTGCACTCAGCTAATTCAGGTTTCGTGATGAAGCTGCGGAACTGGTTCAAACCGTTTTTCCGTTTGTACGGAAACATTGACGCCCTCATTTACAAGCAAGCCATTTTCAACCGTGAACAGACCAACTTTAATTCTGCGATGGTTCAAACGCTGGAAAAGACTCTGGAAAAACCATTTCACTATATTCGCGTGCTTCATACGTTAATGAATTATGTTGTTTCAGAACTGACAAAGCTGAACTTGCAACACCAGATGTTAAAAAGCCAGGTCGAAGCGCTCGCATATGATCTGGATCAGCTTCGCAAACGGGAACGCTTGCTGGAAAAAATGGTTGTATTAAAAGAAGATAAAGGTTAAACGTTAAAGGTTAAAAGGTTTGCTGGACGCTCCTGGACTGAACCTTTAACTTTTAACGTGTAACTTTTAACGTTTTTTATGGTGCAGTTTTCCAATCCAGCGGCGCTCTGGTTTCTCACACTGATTGTTCCGATTATTCTGCTCTATCTTTTAAAACGGCGGCGGCTGGACAAGATCGTTCCAAGCATCATGCTTTGGAAGCAGGCGCTTGAGGACACTCAGGCCTACACGCCATTCCAGAAACTGCGAAGTAATCTTTTATTGTTACTGCAAATACTGGCAGTAGTCCTGTTTACTTCCTTGCTGGCGCAACCTTATTTTCCGAGACCTTCCAAACAATCCCGCCAATGGATACTGGTAATCGATGGTTCGGCGAGCATGCAAGCGAAAGATGAAAACCCGAATCGCTTTGAGGTTGCAAAAAAAAAGCTGAGAATGGTGATGGATTCGATTGGACCTGCAGACGAAGTGATGCTGGTGGCGGTTGCTTCCGAGGCGTCGATTCTGCAGAACTTTACTTTGAATCATGAAGTTGTCCGCAAGAAACTTGAACAATTGGAAACAGAAGATGTTGCAGGGGAATGGGAACAGATCCTGCTTGTGTTGAAGCCGCTTTTGAAGAGGTCACCCAGGCCAACGGTGACGATTGCATCAGACTTTGCAAATTTTCCTGTAGAAGCGATGCATGTGTTGAACTTTGATGCATTGCCGGTAGGGCGGCCAATCGAAAATCTTGGATTTACGCGGGCGGTGATGGAACCATTGGCGGAAACAACGCAGGAACAATTACTCTTCTTTCAAATCAAGAACTTTTCCGGCACGAGTAGAAAGGTGGATGTAGAAATCGAACAGAACGAAGAATTACTGGACGCTCATGAATTTATTCTGGCACCCATGGAAGAGGCAGAGAAAGCTTTGCGGGTTCAGGTCGGCACTCCCAGACGATTTGAAATTCGTTTGAAACCTGAAGATTCTTTTTCACTGGACAACGACTTTGTCCTGCTGGCAAATCCTCGCGCAAAAATTCAATTGCAACTGGAGGTGGAGAATCCATTTCTAAAAAGAGCGCTTCAAGTTCTCCCGGCCCTGGAAATCCTGCCATCGGCTCCCATAAAAATTTCTACCCGGCTCCAGGATGCGCCAGGTATCTACTTTCTTACGTGTGAAAACCCGAATGTCGCCTCCATCGTTCAATGGAATCAAGCTGCTTCTCCTTTGCGTTTTGTGGATGCCGGAATCTGGCGAATTTCCAACTATCAAATCCTTGAGCCTCCTCCCGGCGCTCAAATTCTGCTCGAAACTTCAAAGGGAATCGTGGGATATTCGATGAAAAACGGCAGCCGGCGGCAGATTGTTCTTGGCTTCCAGGTCCAGGACAGCAATCTCGCTTCACTGGCAGGCTTCCCGATATTCATGGAGAACGCAATGGAGTGGATTCACGCTGGTCTTCATCCTGAAATGCCGACTCTGACCAATCGCGAATTCACTCACGAAGGTGAAATCGATTCCGGAAAAGCCTACGTCAATTTTGCTGATTCACGCGAGTCTCAATTATCACCGACAAAATTTCAAGCTCGCTCCAGACCCGAAACGAAAGCGGGAATCCTGCGACAGGATTTCTCAAAGTGGTTCTTGATGGCTTTGCTTGGGGTAATTATTCTAGAATGGTGGATATTTCATCGAAAGGAATCCGTATGAAACTTCTGCTCTTTCTGATGCCGATTTTTATTGTTCTAACTTTCGGCATCCGCTCGACTCTTGCTGCGCAGAGGCTTCCCGCCATCACAGTGTTTGTGAATCCCACAATCAAAATCGAAGCGGAACTGGCCTATACGGATGCTAATCGGTCGCGCGGGCTGATGTTTCGCGAAAACATGCCTGCCGATGCGGGGATGCTCTTTGTTTTCCCCGAGCTGGACGTGCACAGCTTTTGGATGAAAAACACACTGATTCCGTTGGACATACTGTGGCTAAACGAACGGAAAGAAGTTGTTTATCTCGTCACGGCACAACCGTGCAAAAAGGATCCCTGTGATTCGATCGTTCCTTTACAAAAATCGAGGTACGTGCTGGAAGTAAACGCGGGGTTTGCCAAGAAGCACAAAATTGATATCGGTTCTCAGATGGAATTTACTATTCCTCCTGAGATTGAAAAAAACCTCAAGTAAACTTTTGCATCAAGCTGCGCAGGCTAAAGTGACAGTCGGCGGTCAATTCTCAGCGGACCGACCTGAATCCGGACCATCCCCACGAAGAACCAGGCGACGAATTTTTCCTGGATCCCCTGGCAACAATAATGTTCTTGAAGTCCTTAACTCCCGCCTCGCGGAGGAGTTGGAGAATCCCCGTTTGTTTTCCTTCAAAAGCGAATTGCCACGCCGTAAATCCAAAGTTGTCCTTTGCGGTCAAATCGGAGCCTGCCTGAATCAGAATCCGTGCAATATTTGCATAACCTTTGATCGAAGCCCACATCAATGGGTTTCTTCCCTGCTTATCCTTTCCATTTACGTTTGCTCCTGCGGCGACTAAGGCTCTGACCATATCGATATCGTTCCCAAAGGTTGCAATTTTAAGAGGAGTCCAACCGGCAGTCGTGCTTGCATTTGGATCAGCCTTTTGGGTGATCAGGAAATGCGCGACCTGCATGTACCCCTTGTGGAGCGACGAAATCAAAGGAGTGTTTCCTGAATAGTGCACTTCCATATTCACATCTGCTCCGCCATCGAGCAGAGCTTTGGTTACAGCCAGATTGCCGTTTGAAGTTGCCCAGATCAAAGGAGTCCATCCGAGTTTATCGTAGGCGTTCACATCAGCTTTCGCTTCAATCAATGCATTCACCACCGCGAGATGTCCTTTGTTACAAGCCATCATGAGTGCGGTCTCATCACTATTATTTTTGGCATCCGCGCCTGCACCCGCCTCAAGCAGAGCCTTTAAAGTATCGATCTGATTGTTCTCTGCGGCCCACATAAGCGCGGTTTTTCCCTGTATGTTTTTAGCGGAAATGTATGCGCCACGGCTGAGTAGCTGCTGCAACGTATCCAACCGTCCCCCGACGGCAGCCCACATCAGAGGTGTATTGCGATCCTTATCCCGCTCATTCACGTTCGTTCCGTTCGATAAATGATGATGGATCTTGTCCACATGATTTTGCTTGATGGCTTCGATCAAACCGCTTTCCTTAACGATTGTCTTCGTTGTTGCTTGCACAAAACCGGTGAAGCTGACACTGATGAGCAAAGCTGCAGCCGTGAGATGGAGTAACTTCATGTTCAATACCTCGCCTACAGGGAAATATGTTGTACTACGAATGGCGTTCCTGATTCAAGGGAAACGTTGTCAAAACATCACCACGCTCCCATTTTTGGATCAAATCCTGCCCTTCCATAGTTAGAGGGCGATTCATTCGAAATTCCTTCTTTGTTCCTTCACTTGTGCATCCTGAAAACACAAGTTTCTTCTTCTTTTTGGAAACCGGAGAGATCAAACGGAACGAAGAAGGGGCCGGAGGCTGAGGTTTTTCTTTGCCAAACGCCAAAAAACTGAATTTTAAAACATGGATTTGCCGGTGAAGATGTCGATTCAAAAAAGCCAGACTCACCGGCGATCTCCAGGATCTAACCTCATGACACCAAAATTTCCCTTCTTTCAAAAGCGGGCACAAATCATGATGAAGGCAGGGGGCCCAGATATTCAGATCTTTGTTTTGAACGATGTGGTCTCTCCAGGCCTCGAGCGTTTCGGAAGTTGTTCGCAGAGCCGGCTCGATAACGAGGATCATTCCACGCTCGGTGAGTGCCTTCGGCAGAATGGTCGTTGCATCCTTAAAGGAAAATCCGGATTCATTCAGCGAAAAAGAAGCGAGGATGAGATCCCATCTTTTGTCTTGTCTTTTGATCCAACGCCAAAAATCGTCTGCGTGAATTTCAAGCTGCAGCTCAGGGAAACATTCATTGGCGATCCGGTTCATCATGGAAAGGGCGGCCGTTGACCGGTCGATCGCCGTTATTCTGGGCGATTCAAAAAGAGAAGCGGCACTGAAAGATGCTGCGCCGGCTCCAGAACCGAGATCGAGAATCGAAACCGGTCCGGACGGCTTCCATCCCCGGAAAAGTATTTCCTGCAGCACATACTGAATGCGCGCAAAGGTTTGTGGAAAGAAGAAGAGACCATAAGCGCAAAGCGTTGCGGGGTCCGCAAAATAGTCTCCAGCCAGTTCAATTCTTTCTTTCGTGAAACGATCGCTCAGGGCTTGAATGCTTTGCTCAAGCTGATGCTCCTTCTCCTCCAATGAGTTGCAACCAAGCTGTTCCAAAGCTACATTTATCCACCAATCTTCTAAAATTCGCGGATAGTCAACTGAGAACTCCATAGAATTAAAGTATATTTACAATTTCACGGGAAGAGGACCCTGATTATTTTTAACAAAAGCAAACGAAGTTAACGAAGAAGAATAAGAATATCTTTGTTCCCTTCGTTATCTTTAGTTCAAAAAAATCCTATGAAGAAACATCAAGGCTTTGGAACCAGAATTGTAAGCTGGGTTCCTTTTGGTCTTGGCAAAACGAAACCTCATCACTTCCGGGATATGGCCAGGGTCATCTGGGAGAACCGCGATAACCTTGCTTATACATCACGCATTTTATTCCATGGTGTTTGCGATGGCTGTTCGCTGGGTCCTTATGGATTACGCGATCATACGATCAAAGGAATTCATCTTTGCATGACACGTTTGCGCATGCTTCGCATGAATACGATGAAGGCGCTGGATCTGAAGAAGCTCTCTGACGTTCCGTCCCTTCAGTCGCTGACGGGAGAGGAGCTTCGCAATTTGGGACGGCTACCTTACCCGATGATCCGGTATCGCGGTGACAAGGGTTTTCGGCGAATTTCGTGGGAGGATGCTATGGCGATTACCGCAAAGCATTTCAGCGCCACGGAACCACAAAGATTCGCCCTGTACACGACTTCCCGCGGACTCACCAATGAGGTTTATTATGTTGCCGGCAAATTAGCCCGCCTTCTGGGAACCAACAATGTCGACAACGCCGCCCGGTTGTGTCATGCGGCAAGCACCACAGCTTTAAAGCAAACGATTGGCGCAGCCGCATCAACCTGTTCGTACCGGGATTGGATCTCGACCGAGCTGATCGTGCTCGCTGGAGCGAACATCGCAAACAATCAACCGGTCTCTACAAAATATCTTTACTATGCAAAACAAAAAGGGGCCCGTATCGTGGTGGTAAATCCGTATCGCGAGCCAGGTCTGGAACAGTACTGGGTTCCCTCCATTACGAAAAGCGCACTTTTCGGAACGCGTTTGATGGATGAGTTCTTCCCGATCACTGTAGGAGGGGATGTTGCCTTTTTTAATGGCGTCGCAAAACTTTTGATTGAAAACGATTGGCTGGATCAAGAATTTATTCGCGACCACACGAATGGATTTGATGAACTCAAGCGGTCACTGTCAGAACAGGATTGGGAAACGCTTGAAAAACATTCCGGGACAAGTCGCAACGAAATGATGCGATTCGCGCAATTGTACGCCGGAGTTAAGACAGCCGTTTTTATTTGGAGTATGGGATTAACGCAGCATCGCTTTGGTGTTGAAAACGTGAAGTCTCTGGTGAACGTGGCTCTCGCGCGTGGAATGATTGGACAACCCAATATGGGTTTGGTTCCGATTCGTGGGCATAGCGGCGTTCAGGGAGCTGCGGAAATGGGATCCGTGCCAAACGATTACTTTTCAGGCCTTTCGGTAAATGAACAAAATGCGAAGAAACTTTCAGACCTCTGGGGTTTTTCCGTTCCTTCTGAGACGGGACTATCGGCGCCGCAAATGATGGATGCAGCGCACGCAGGAAACCTGGACATCTTCTATATAGTTGGCGGAAATTTTCTGGAAACCATGGCGGAGCCGATTCATGCTCGCGAAGCGCTGGAACGTGTGCCGCTGCGAATTCATCAGGACATCGTTCTCAATTCTTCTATGTTTGCCGAACCAAACGAGGCAGTCATGCTGTTTCCCGCTCAAACCAGGTATGAGCAAAAGGGTGGAGGCACCATTACCAGCACAGAACGCAGAATACGCTATTCACCCGAAATCCCGGGACCTCGAATCGGCGAAGCTCGCTCGGAATGGGAAATCATGGTCAATCTGGCGCAGCACATCTTGCCACCTGAAAAACGAAAATTTCTCGCATTTGAAGATGCGGATGCGATTCGAGCCGAAATAGACGCCGTCGTTCCGCTCTATAAAGGGATTTCAGATCTGAAACAGGAAAAGGATTCATTCCAATACGGTGGCGCGCGAATTCTAAATGATGGGATCTGTCAAAATCTACCGGACCAAAGGGCCTGCTTTTCGGTTCTGGTTCCGCAAAATGATATTTTGAAACCTGGAGAATTCTATCTAACGACTAGACGAGGCAAGCAATTTAACAGCATTATTTACGGTAAGGAAGACCCTTTGATCGGCAGCAAACGCCGCGATGAAATTTATCTAAACCCTGAAGATGCGGAGCGACTTGAAGTGAAGGAAGGTGATCGCATTTTGCTGAAATCTGCTACGGGCGAGTACCCGGGCATTTGCCGGACCGGGCCGTTACATCCGAAAACCGTGCAGGTTTTTTGGCCGGAAGCGAACGTCTTGATTTCCAGACGGATCGATCCCGCTTCCCATGAACCCGATTACAACTCCATCGTAACGATTGAGAAAACGAAGCCACAGATGAACACAGATAAACAAAGATAAGAGGACTGTATGCAAGCAAGAAAAGTTCAAAGTATCGTGCAACCCACATCGGTTCTGGAAGGAGCCGGGGTGAAATTGAAACGGAGTTTTCCCGCAGGCCGTTTGAATTATCTCGATCCATTTCTCTTGCTGGATCATTTTGGTTCTCCGCACGCGGAGGATTATGTGGCCGGTTTCCCCATGCATCCGCATCGTGGAATCGAAACCGTCACCTATGTTTTAAAGGGAGAAGTGCTTCACAGAGACAGCATGGGGAATGAGGGAACCATTACAGTGGGTGATGTGCAATGGATGACTTCGGGTCGGGGGATTATGCATGAAGAGATGCCGCAAGTTCGTCCTGGTGGGATGGATGGTTTTCAATTATGGGTAAATCTGCCTGCGAAAAATAAGATGACGAAACCCCGTTATCAGGATGTGCGATCCAACACGATCCCGCAGTTCACAAGTAATGAGGGAGCGCTGATTCGTGTTGTAGCGGGACAGATCGGCGGTGTATCCGGACCTGTCACCGAAATCGCTGCCGAGCCACTTTATGTTGATGTTACTGTTCCGCCTAAATCGCACTTTCAGCAGGCGATTCCAAGGGGTCACAATTCGTTCGCCTATGCGTTTGAAGGCAGCGGAAAATTCGGCGCAGAAAATGCTGTTGATGCTGTGAAAATTGATCAGCCGGCTCTCGCGATTTTCAGTGACGGCGATACCGTAAATGTGTTTACGGAAAACAATCCTGTGCGATTCTTGCTGGTGGCGGGAAAACCACTGAATGAGCCGGTGGCACGTTATGGCCCGTTTGTGATGAATACTAAAGCGGAAATTGAGCAGGCGCTGGAAGATCTGCGTCGCGGCACCTTCGTCCGGGAAGACTAAGATTCAAACCAGAGGCACAGAGCAAAAATCTAATTCTATCTCTGTGCCTCTGTGTCTCTGTGTTAAATTCTATTTCTTTTGCCACACTACTTTGCCACCAACGATGGTCGTTTCCACTTTCACATCTTTAATTTTCACCGGATCGATTTGAAAGATGTCCTCGCTCAAAATCACAATATCGGCAAGTTTGCCTGGAGTGATAGAACCCTTTTCATTCTCCTGAAATTCCGCAAATGCAGATCCTATCGTGTACGCAAAGACCGCTTCCTCTACTGTAATTTTCTCTTCAGGCACCCAGCCTTGCGGATTTTTCCCATCGAGCGTCGCCCGCGTTACAGCAGCATAGATGGTTTCCATTGGATTTAGCGGAGCGACATTCCAATCGGTTCCCAAAGCCAGTTTTACGCCATTCTTCAAGAACGTTCGGAACGCATAGGTTGTGCGAATTCGATTGCTGATTCGTTTCTCCGCCCAGCGTCCATCATCAATCGCATGATAAGGTTGCACGGAGGCGATCACCTGCAAGTCCGCGAAACGTTTGAAATCCTTTGGCGCAACGTGTTGAGCATGCTCAATCCGCAATCGGCGGTCCTGTTTTCCATTCGATTCGATTACATCCTGAAAGAGATCCAGCATGATGGAGATCCCTTGATCACCGATTGCATGCATGCAAAGCTGCAGCCCCGCCTGATCAGCAAGCGTGAGGCGTTCCCGCATTTTATCCATTGGAATCATCTCATCCGTTAACATTCCGCGAGTGTTTGGCGCATCGTGATACGGTTCAAAAAAATATGCGGTCGTAGAACCCAACGATCCATCCGCGTAGCCTTTCAGAGCTCCCGTGCGAAAATAGCTGGACCCAAAATTCTTTCGCAGCCCCAACTTTGTGAGCGCTTCGTAATGCGTCTCAAGCGGCGCGGCGTATATTCGTGACGTCAAAATCCCTTGTTCGGCAAACTCAGCGTACACAGCCATATCAGCGAACTCCGGATTCATGTCCTGAACGCTTGTGACTCCCAGTGAAGCAGCGTGTTGGAGCGCTCTTTTGACGACTTCTGTGCGCTGCCGGTGCGTAAGCGAAGGTATAATTGTGTACACAAACGACATCGCAGACTCTTTCAAAACGCCGGTAGGATTTCCCTGCGGATCTCGAACTATGGCTCCACCTGCAGGATCCGGAGTTTTCGCTGTTATTTTGGCCAGTCCTAGCGCAACCGAGTTTGCTAGTGCCATGTGCCCGTCATACCTGCTCACAAAAACGGGATGCTTTGGTGTAACGGAATCAATCCATTCTTTGGAAGGAAGCTCGGCGGGATTCCACGCCTGATCGTCCCAATCGCCGCCCAGAATCCATTCTCCTTCCGGAACAGTTGCCGCACGCGCGCCTATTCTCTTGACGAATTCTTCGCGTGAAGATGCGTCTTTCAGATTCACATTTGTTAGTTGCATACCTCCAGCAACAAAATGCACGTGTGAATCGTTGAATCCCGGCAGTATCAGTTTTCCCTTTGCATCGATCATATGTGTTGAGGGACCGCGCCAGGATTCTATGGCCTCACGTTTTCCTACAGCGAAGATTCGGTCCCGCCAGATCGCAATCGCTTCAGCGAACGGTATCTTTTGATCTACCGTATAGATCTTTGCATTTGTGATAATCAAATCGGCATGGGGTTCAATTCCGCTCGTCATAGATATGCACAGTAAGAATAAGAACGGGAGAAATAATAGAATTCTCATTTACTTATTATGCCACTGAGAAGTTGGGCGGAATCCAAACGAAACATCCTTGTGATGCTTGCCTGCGTGCTCGTTCTGGGAATGGCGGAAGAACTCTGGACCCGCTTTGTTCCAAAGTACCTGGAGCTGCTGGGCGCCACAGCCTGGATCATCGCAATTTACGGAACTCTGAAAGATTTGCTCGATGCTGTTTACCAGTATCCGGGTGGATGGCTTGCAGACCGGATCGGGCGCAAAAGATCTCTGCTCTTATTCACCTTTCTTTCCATGATCGGCTATCTGGTTTATCTGCTGGCCGATTCCTGGTTGTGGATCCTGATCGGCACCTTTCTGGTGATGGCATGGAGCAGCCTTACGCTGCCTGCGCTGTTTGCAATTATCGGAGACCATTTGCCGGCAACAAGCCGGGCAACAGGATTCGGGGTGCAATCGATCATCAAACGGATCCCCATCATTGTTGCGCCGGCGATCGGCGGATGGTGGATCGCCCGGAGCGGTCTTCCTGAAGGCATGAAGGGCGGACTTCTCGTGGCCATCGCACTGGCCATGCTTGCCATCTACATTATTAGAAGATTTTACAGGGAAAGGCCGCCGGAACAAATGGAGGAGATCAGGATGAAAGATCTCTGGCGACAGCTTCATCCGCGGCTCAAACAACTCCTGATTTCAGATGTGCTGGCAAGATGGGCGGAAGGGATTCCCAAAGTTTTCGTTGTTCTTTATGTGATGAATGTTCTGAAATTCGATGCCTTTCAGTTTGGATGGTTGACCAGTATTCAAATGATCGCTTCTATTGTGTTTTATCTTCCACTCAGCCGGGCCGCGGACCGGTTCGAACGAAAACCTCTTGTCTTCTTGACCTTTGTCTTTTTCGCCCTGTTTCCGCTGTCTGTGGTTTTGTCGCACTCCTTTTCCTGGCTGATCCTCGCGTTTGTGATTGGTGGACTCCGCGAAGTGGGAGAGCCGGCACGCAAAGCATTAATCGTGGATCTAAGTGCGGAATCCCTGCGTGGACGTACAGTCGGTTTGTACTATTTGATCCGCGGACTGATCGTGTTCCCTGCGTCTCTACTGGGAGGATGGCTCTGGACGCTCGATCCTACGATTCCTTTCTACACAGCGTTCGCGATCGGTGTGATCGGCGCCCTGTACTATCTCAAAGCGAAAATTTAACGCAAAGAAGCCAAGGCGCCAAGATCGGCTACAGGATTTCGATCAGGTCGTCGACGAGCTTCTGGAACTGCTTCTTGGTCACCGGAAACGAAATGGGCCGGCGATTCGCTTCGTCGTCTTGCCGGTTGGAATACCGGTGCAGCGAAATATAGTTCCTGTAACCGAACCATTTTCCTGCTTTCAGAATCGCTTCAAAGTAAGAAAGATTACCATCCTGAATTTCCGGCTTTTCGCTGCGCATTTGAACCGCGTTGGTCGTGCCATCCAGTTCAATAATCTTCAACGGTTCCATCAGGTAGTTCACCTTTTTCTCAATCGTCTCAGCGACCGTTTTCAAATAGTCTGCAATGTCGACTTTTTCCCGGATGCTTTTACTGATTTCAATCGAATTCAGTAGAAATCCAATCGAATCCATCTGCGCCAAATCTCCTTTGACCGTTACTTCGGCATCCGCCCACTCAAACACGTAACTACCCGAGTGATGGAGCCTGACGATCGAATCTCGTGAATCAAAATCCTTTTGCTGAAAAGCAGACTCGATTGCACTCAATATCTCGCTGGCGTTACTCATAGATCCCTCCAGTTATTTTCACCACGGAGTCACGGAGATAAAACAAAATATTTTTTCTGCTCCGTGCTCTCCGTGACTCTGTGGTAAAAATCATAAACTGCTCGTTATGTTCAGT
>JBKKAT010000210.1:0-2856 GCA_046714535.1 Acidobacteriota bacterium
ACTTCATTGAAGCGCCCGCATTTCAAGAAACGTCAGAGCGCACCGGTTCTACGAATCTGCTTTCCCTCATAACGGGGAAGCCTGAGCAAGGGACCCTGTTTCGACCCGGCCAGCTGGTTGCCGGACGTTACCAGATTGTTTCGCTACTTGGCAGAGGAGGAATGGGTGAGGTGTGGCGCGCGTACGATGTGAAACTAAGGCTGGACATCGCTCTAAAAGCGATCCGGGTGGATCTTCCTCAAAGTCCTGAGGACCGGATTGCGATGATCAGACATGAAATTCGTTCGGCACGCGAAATCATTTCACCAAACGTCTGCCGGATTTTCGATCTGGTAACTGAGGAAGATCACGAATTCATCTCCATGGAATACATCGATGGAATTACGTTATTGGAAATCATGGAACAGCGTGGCCCGTTGGATTTGCGGGATGCGATAGATATTGCCACCCAGTTTTTGGCCGGCCTGGAGGTCATTCATTCCGCAGGTCAGGTGCATCACGATTTCAAGCCGGAGAATATAATGATCACCCAAACCGGTCGAGTCGTTGTGATGGATCTTGGGATTTCGGGATCGACTTCGCAGCGGAGCAGAACGGTCTCCGGAACGCTGCCCTACATGTCGCCTGAACAACGCGCCGGAGAGCAAACCGATGCGCGCAGCGACATATTTTCCGCAGGTGTTGTCCTGGCAGAGATGATCCATACAAAAGGATCACAGAGTAAGGAATCGCGAGAGTTACTCTGGAAGGCGGTACGGGAAGATCCAGGAATGCTTCCTGATGGTGAATGGAAAACGGTTATTGCGCGGGCGGTTTCTGAAAACATAGAGACCCGTTTTGCCTCTGCGGCAGCTCTGGCACGGGCGCTGGAAGAATCAACGCAACGCGCTGAAAGGATTGAGAACAACACACCGTATCCGGGACTTTCATCCTTTACTTCTGAGAATGCGGCCTACTTCTTCGGCCGCGAACAAGAAGTGGAAACGCTCATACGCAAAGCGCAGCAACTTCATTGGATAGCAGTGATTGGTACTTCCGGCGCAGGCAAAACCTCATTTCTAAAAGCAGGATTCATTCACGCCCTGCCGGAGAATTGGGGTTGTGTGATCACTCATCCGGGCGATGCTCCGATGAAAACTCTGGCACAAAGTCTCTCTCCATTGTTCCCGATACATTCTGAAACGGATTTCGAGAATCCGGATACTGCGATCTCGATACTGAGTCGCTTGAGAGAGAAATACGCGGAATTCGTTTTGATTGTGGATCGTTTTGAGGAATTGTTTACGCTGAATTCACCTGCGGTCCAATCAAAATTTGTAGAAGTTCTGGGGCGTGCTCCGCTGGAAGCAAACATCCGGGTCCTTCTCGCCATGCGCGATGATTTTTTTATTTTTTGCAAAGACCATCCATCGCTGACTCCCATTTTTTCTGAAATAACAGTCCTTCGGCCTTTGCAAGGCGCGTCTTTGCGGCGTGCACTGGTTCAGCCGGCGCTCCAGTGTGGTTACCGTTTTGAAGAGGAAGGGTTGGTCCACGACATCCTTTCGGATGTGGAGAAGGAAAAAGGGGCTCTTCCGCTTCTGTCCTTTGCGGCGTCGCTAGTTTGGGAAAGAAGGGACCGGGAAAAAGGACTTTTAACGCGGGAAACATATTCCAGCATCGGAGGAGTTTCGGGAGCACTCGCGCAGCACGCTGAAAACACAATGCAGCAGATCGGCGCAGAGAAAGAGTCTATTGTACGGGAAATCTTCCGTAATCTAATTACCGCACAGAAAACCCGAGTTGCGCGAGACACGAAAGAATTGCTCAGCATTTTTCCGGATCCGAACGCTGCTGAGCACGTGTTACGTGCTTTGATTGACTCCCGATTGGTTACGTCATTCGAAAATCGAATCGAGATCACACACGAGTCCCTGATTTCCAACTGGCCTCGTCTGGTGAAATGGCAATCTCAGGATGCGGACAGCGCTCAACAGCGCGATGCGCTTCGGCAAGCGTCACAACACTGGAACCAGAACGGACGCAGCAAAGATTTGCTGTGGACCGGCGCCGCATTTCTCGAATTCCAGTTGTGGCGACAACGTTATCCCGGCGGGCTGACAGCTACAGAAAATGCATTCGCGCAAGCAATGATGCAACTCGCAAACAGAAACCGCCGGAAGAAGCAATTGATTTTTGCAACCCTTTTCTTCTCCCTGGTTGTAATAGTTGGCGTATTGTCTCACCTCTATCGAAAGGAAATTGCTGCCAGAAATGAAGCGGTCGCACAGAGCAACCGCGCTGAAGCAAGCAAAGTGCTTGCGATTGCGCGCGCGATCCCCGACTTAGACCCGAGTACAAAACTGGCTTACGCCATCGCAAGTTTGGAATTCGCCGATTCCCCGCAAGCCCGGCGGTTTGCGTTGCAAGCGTTATCGGAGGGACCACCCGCACACGTTATGGAATTTGGTCGCCATACCGCCATGGAGATGAGTCAGGATGGCAAATGGATTGCTGCGGGACGGATCGATGGTGGATTGGATCTGCTCGCAACAAATTCAACAACGCCGATCAGCTTACAGGAAGCTGTCCCAACCGGTTATGTCCAATGGAAGCCTCAGTTCACCCCGGACAGCAAGTTCTTGATCTGGACATGGCGCGGAGATACTCGACTTGTAAAAGTATGGTCTCTTTCCGAGCGAAAATTGGTTCGTACTCTTCATCTGGAGGGTCTAACCATGTGTTTGGTGAGAAATGGAGTGGTGTTCCTGATTACAGATACCACGGGACGTCTTGACATGCCAATGAGCTGGGGACCTTCTATCGCCCGAATCTGGAACGTAAATCGCGATGAACAGGAGATCATAGGGCAATTGG
>JBKKAT010000211.1:0-10160 GCA_046714535.1 Acidobacteriota bacterium
TACGAGATGTTTATGGCGGAGTTTGCTCAAGAGTCTTGCTTCGCGGATGAAACGATCTTTATAACCAGCTTCATCAGGGTTTGTTCGAATGATTTTGAGGGACCGTACTTCATCCAGAAATACATGTTCCGCTTTGTAAACCGTTTCACCACCTGTTTGGCTGACTAATTTGAGTATTTTGTACTCTCTGACTTGTTCACCCACCCGATACGGTTCCATGACCAACACAGTATACTGCCAAGAGTAAAAGAATCGTATTTGATATAATCTCTAAAACGAAAAGAGGAGAACATGAAACCCGTCACACCCCGACCAACAACAAGACCTTCCACATCCAGCGTTTCGCAGACCGACAAAACTCCAGCCAAAGCCAGTACTGTTCAAAAATCCACAGATGCCGGGCCGCCTCAGGCCGCAACAAAGCTGACTCCGCAGCAAAAAGCACAACGGAAGCAGGATAAGAAAATGAGTGGAGAAATGAAGCGGGCCATCTACCGCGGAAAAGTCTCGTACAAAGCTTCCTCAGAAGTCCATGGCCACATGCAAAAAGTATCACAAGAGGTGAACAGTGAGTTAAAAGGGCTGTATGCAAAATATCCGAATTTTAGAAGCGACGGAACGAGAGCTGTTGTCGCCGTCGAAGACAAAGAGAAAATCAAGCTTTACGAAAATCTTTCCAACGCATTAAAGACTCCCGAAAGAGCGAACCGGATTGCTAAGGCCATTGCAGAAAACAAAGATCATTCCTTATTTAAACAGTGGGGAGCTACAAAATTTTCCAGCTTTGTGGCCTTAAGTGATTCCAATCTGGAAAAGAGCAAAGTGCCCACTCACGGCATGACAAGCATGGAGAGGGCCGCTCTACTTGGGTATTCGACCGGCGACTACAACACGTTGAATCCCGCGATGCGTAAGGGAAAAGGACAACTGACGGATCCCTTTCTCGATGCTTATACGAAAGAAGTGAAAGGAGCATTAAAAAAAATTCCTGACTACCAGATGCCTTCCGGTCAGGTACTGCATCGAGCCATTTATCCTTCGCCGATTGCAGGCGCAAACGATTGGTGTAAAACTGCATTCGTTAAAGGCAATACATATTCCGACTTCGCCTTTGGCAGTACAGCTCTAAAAATGGGACAGCCCGGAGAATGGAATTTGCAGATCACCGGAACGAAAGATGCCAAAAATATAACGCCGTATTCCGCGTGGCCAGGCGAGTCAGAAGTCCTTGTTTTTCCTGGAACAAAATACACGGTGGATGACGTTCAAGGGAAGACGGTCACTCTGAAACCTTTGTAATTTCCCTTCTACCACGTCGCTTTATGCCTTAGCGTTAATTCTTCATTCTCATTTCAGCGTGGCGAGCCAGATATCACCTTCATCTGCCTGACGAGTAACGTAAATCCACCGATTGTCACGGGACAGACTGAGCCAGTACATGTCGCTGGATTCATAAATCATGCGTGCCTTTCTTGCCTGAGGATCTACGATGTAGAATCTTCCTCCATTGATCACCAGCAAGCGTTTGTCTTTTAACCAGAGAACGATATCGCGGGTTACGCTTTGCCGCAGGTCAGGGATTATATTCTTCAAAATCGTGTACTGTTTTGATTCCTCTGAGTAAATCAGGATTGCCGGCATTGAGGAATTATCGGAGAGTAGAACTCCAACACCCGCAATTTGTTTCTTGTCTGAGGACCAGGAAGTTGCTTGAAACGCCATTTGTTCGCCCGGTCTCGGCAGCACCGTTCCCGTTGTCCAGGGTAGCGGTTGACTCGCATCAAAGAGGACCGTATCCGCCTCGTTGAAACCCATCAGGTGCGAGCCGTCCGGGGAATATCTTGGGAACCAGAAGCTTCGTCCCCCAAGATTCGTAATTTGCTGTAATCCGCTCCCATCCGCATGGATGGACCAGAACTGATACCTGCCGCTTCGATCGGAATAGAACACGATTCGCTTTCCATCCGGCGACCAGCTTGGTCCGCGATCGCGAAAAACATCATCGGTTAATTTCCGCAGCTCGCTGCCATCCGATCTGCAAACAAAGATGTCTTCCCGGTTGCCGATGGACCGAAAAACGACCCACTCCCCATCGGGCGACACACCGGGAAACTCATACACCTTGGAACCCTGTGTAACTGGAACCGGTGGTCCAGTAATGGTTTCTGCTTCCGGATCAAAAGGAAGTTTCTGAATATTCGATCTGCGTTCCAGAGAAGTGTAAATAAAATTTTTCCCATCTTGCGAAATACTGAGAAATCCACTCCACAAAGCAGGACTGGTAACGGGCTTTGGATCTCCCGTTGCTTTTCCGGAATTTTCATCCAACGGAACTCGCCAGAGATTCATGCTTCCACCGCGATTGCTGGAAAAATAAACATACTTTCCATCCGGCGACCAGATCGGATTCCAGTCCACCGCCGGATCTGCTGTAAGCAGAACCGCATCCCCACCGTTCGATGGAATGGAAGAGATATCGCGTTGTCCACCTTCACCCGATAACCCCCAGAACGCAATTCGTGAGCCATGAGGAGACCAGTGCGGATGGACGGCATCCCCTTTGAACACGAGTTTTTTCTCTCCGCTCTCTACATCGATGACCCAGAGCTGGCTTACAGTAGCTCTCGCCATGATGTCGATTACGCCTTCCGTGGTGCACACGATCTTCTTTCCATCCGGAGACCAGGCAGGAGCATAACCAAAATCGGTAAGCCTGCGCACTGATTCTCCGGTTGCACCCATCAGAAAAATTCCACCTCCATCTCTTGAAGAACGGAAGGCGATCCTTTCTCCATCCGGGGAAAAAGCCGCTTCGATATCATCCCCCGGATGAGTTTCCGTAAGGTTAATCGGATTTCGACCACCCACGCGGCGCAAAAAAATATCGCGCTTTCCAAAGGGGCCCGCTTGATAAGCGATCGATTTTCCATCCGGTGAAATGCTCCCCCGTTCTTCTACGCCTGCTTCGTCCGTGAGTTGCAGAAAAGAAACTTCAATCGCTGCGTCCACTGTCGAAGCCGCAGGTTTCACGCTTCGTTTCCAGAAAAAGATGCCGGCCGCGATGGCAGCCATGAGGATGGCCAGCGGAATCCAAAGATTGAATCGGCGACCCGCTGCCGGAGTAGTTACAGTAGTGGAACCTCCGCTGATTTGAGCCGTTGGGGGAGAGGGAGCGGCTGAAACTGCTGTTGTCGTGGAAGCACTGAACGCGGGGACAGATGCCGATCTTCCGGAATCAATATCGCGTTTGAGCCGCATCAAGTCCGCGCGAAGCTCACCTGCTGTCTGACAACGGATCTCCCGGTCTTTCTCCAGCGCCTTGAAAATAATATGCTCCAGCTGCGCTGGTAGAAGCGGATTGACGCTGATAGGACTTTGCGGTTGCCGGTTCAGAATTGCTTCAAAAATAACGGCATTGCTGCTTCCGGAAAAAGCCTGGCGGCCCGTTGCCATTTCATAAAGCACGAGACCGAAAGAAAACAGATCTGTTCTCGCATCCACATCCAGCGCTTTTGCCTGTTCCGGCGACATGTAAGCAACAGTTCCCACTGTCATTCCGGCACTGGTCAACGCATCGGGAGGTTTTGTTTGCAAAGCCGAGACTCCCGGGTCGCGTTCATTCTTTTGCACCAGTTTCGCGAGCCCGAAATCCATGATCTTGGCTTGCTTTCGAACCGTAACGAAAATGTTCGCCGGTTTGATGTCGCGGTGAATGATGCTGCGTGCATGCGCGGCGTCCAGAGCATCGGCGATCTGAATTGCGATGTCCAGAAATTCTTTTGTATCCAGTGGAGCGGCTGCGATGCGGTGCTTGAGGGTTTGCCCTTCCAGCAATTCCATGACAATGAAATGCACGGGATGGTCTGATACGTTGGAGCCGTTTTCAGAAAGAATTCCGGAGTCAATATCATGAATCGTACAGATGTTGGGGTGATTTAACGCTGACGCCGCGCGAGCTTCCCGCTGAAATCGATCGAGCGCCTGTGGATCCCGCGATAACTCCGGTGGCAAAAACTTCAGCGCAACGGCTCGTCCGAGCTTCGTATCTTCAGCGCGATAAACAACGCCCATGCCTCCTCCTCCCAGATGTTCCAGGATTCGATAATGGGAAATTGTTTTGCCGATCAAGTTGGTCGCGGTACTCATCAAGTGCGAAAACGATTATATAACGGCAACAAGCGTCTTCGCGTTTCGCGTCTTTGCTTTACTAGTGAATTCCTTGTTGTTTCTGCAAGAATTTGAGATTTCAGATCCTAAATGGTTGAGCCAGCAACAGCAAATCTCGGATTGTCATCCGGTCCTGAAGTCAGAACAACTTCATTGCCGCCCGAGCTGTTTCAACCAGATCTTGGGTGTTCCATCGCAACGCTGATTAGGCCACACAATGGCTTGTTAAAGAGTCAGGGAAGCAAGAGTTTCTCTCCGAGTTCTCGTAGCTCTGTGCAAAATTGATTTGGGTCAGGTGGATTTACCCAGCGAACCAATTCCCAATCCTTGAGGGAAGCGGAATCGAGAACTCTTGCCAGATCGGCGGGAAAGATTCCAGCTGCTTTACTTTGCGCACCGGTCATCACAGATTCGAGCGACAACTGCATTTTCGTACAGAATCCCCAGATGTCAGCCAGATCCTTAGGCTCTTTTCGGTCGATGGCCGCGGAGATTTTGTTGGCAAGAATATTTTCCGGGCTTTCGAGTAGGCCAAATGTCGGATGGTCCGTCAGGGTTCCGATTCGCGATGGGACGTCATTCACAAGTTCCAGCTTCAAAGTAACTTCCCTTTCGGTCAGATTCAATCGGGTAAATCTTGTTTCCCGTAGCATGATTTCCGTATCCCACTTGCTTGATAATACATGGATAATCCGTTCAGACCAGAGCGTAAAATTCTCATCATCATTAACAAACAGATCCAGATCTTCTGAAAACCGGTGATGCAGATATGCCCGTGAAGAAGCCGTTCCCCCCGTAAGATAAAAACCTGTATTCAGCGCAGCAACATCCACCAGCACACGGTCCTGAAGGGGATAAAGTTTATTGAAAAAGAAATCTTTATCCATTCAGTAATTCCGGATGTTTCGCCGGAAGCCATTCCGCAAGGAAATCGAATCCTCGCTTCCTGCTCTGTGACCGGATTTTGCCGCGCACGTTGGGCCAGTGAAGGAGAATACCGGGGAAGCCGAGCATCCGTACAATCTCCTTGTAAGGCGCGTATTCAAGGAGCCGGGTCACCGCCCAGTCCTGATTCAAAACTCCCAAAGCGACTCTGCCTGCAAGAATCGCTCGAAACAGTTCCTCATTGATGTCGTAGTCCCAAACATAGGGCAGTCTTTCGCTCCTCATAACTCCAAGCTTACAATGGTGACCGTGACTCGACAAGTCTGGCTTTTGGTGGAGAAGGACTACTGGATCACGTATTGCCTCTGGAGCTGCAGCAAAACGGCCTTCAATTTGATGAAAGGTGACACATCCTTATCGAAAGGATGGCGTTGCATCGACCGTTTTTCAGAAGATATCGACATTCAGTTTGACGCTCCAGGTTTGAACTTCGCAATCATACATGCTTTGCAGCAGCTAAAGGATCAAGTAAAGTGGGGATGGTAACCATCGAATGGCCGTTCGAATACACATACTGGCGCAATATAAAGGTCCGGCAAATTCTCTGAGGCAACTTTGCGGACGCCGTCCTGTGGAAACATCCGGTGAATGGAACTGGGCGATCACGGACCCGTTGCATCTCCCGTTTCAATCCACCGATCTGACGCAGGTTCCATCCCTCTCGTTGCGTATTTCGCTGGATGACGGGGATTGGCTCATGGAAGTTTTTTCGGAAGGATCGCGTGTTCTTCGTGTTCGCGATCACGAAGAGGATGGTGTTTCCGTGGCAAAAGCGCTTGTCAGTGCAGGTTTGCCGGTCGTATCTGAAGAACAACTTGCGGAAGCGCTGGAGTACAAAAGCATAACGGCGGGAGAAAAATGGTGGCCCGTCGGATCGCTCCCCCGGGTCCTGGAATTGCTTTCCCTGAAGGACATTTTTCCCAACTGGAGGGAGGATGTAAAAAAAGAAGAAGAATTCCTTGCGGCTCAACCGGCCCCTGAAAAAAAAGCTGAAGTGCCGTTCGATCCGAACGCACTATACAACGGCCGTAGCGGCTGGTTTCGCGAAATCAAGGATCGCACAATACCCGAACCGTTTGTGCAAACAGCGGCTGATTGCGGATTCACTCAACTTGGAATTCTGCAATGTTCGAAGTATGAAGATCTTTGCTTTGCGGTTTTCCGGCACAATCAGGAACCGGTCTACCTTATTTATGAGCTCGAATTCGAATTAACTATGTAACTCCTTTCCTTTCCGGGTGACAGGATACTCGTTACTTGCAATCATGCGTATCCTGTCCTTTCGGATTCGGTGATTGCAAAAAAGTTGCCTCGAAAATCGCTGATCGAGCTTCATTCACAGCAATCGAAGAGCTGAAAATACTGCCTGCAGCCGCGCCAACCGGATCGCTTGACGACTTTTGTATTCTCTACGACCGGTACATTTCCGGAAATCAATAGTCGCTACTAAACGACGGCCTTTTCCGCGACGCCTGGATACAGGTCTTGGCCCCCGTACGTCATCATCGGCTGCGCGACGGCTGATTCCAAAGCTCCGAGATCCCGGATACCAAAAGAACCGCCTGACTGGAGAATGATTCTTTCGTAGAGTGTCAGGATTTCAGAAACGGTAAGATAGCGCATCAAGCGAGGCGCTTGTAAAGATCCGCGTTCTTTTCCAGAACATACTGAACCGCATCTTCGAATTCCCGATCCGGCCGGTTCAATTGGTCTTCGACACTCAGACGTACGAGATCTTCAACAGAGATGTGAAGACGCGCCGCTCGTTCCTGCAGCTGTTGGATTTTATCTTCAGAAATATCAATCGTGAGCTTGCTCATGTTTCAATAATTCCAAATAACGCTGTCAGCGTCAACTTATATGAGAAGCGCCTCACAAGCCCGGGACGTTTTCTGCGCGCACCAGACTCGACAGGATTTCCACTTCAGCAAGCGTGATCGCGGCGCCATCGGGGGAGATGCCGAAGCTTTCCGTGTGTCGATCCGGATCGAATCCCACGATAGCGCGTCTTGTAGCGAACGTATCTTGACCGGGAATGAAGTTCTGCACATAAACGCCGAATTGGCCGGTATTGTTTGAATCGATGTATGCGAACGCTTTTCCATCCGGCATCCAGCGACCGCGACCTGTAAAACCGCTGAGCGCGCTTTGACCTTCCATCCCAAACCCCGTTTTAACTTCAAACGGAACCCGTTTTCCTGTTTCGATTTCAACAACCTGGATGTATGAAGTAGGGTCCTGAACAGATCGTTTGTACCAGGTATACGCAACAAATTTTCCATCCGGTGAAACTTCGGGCCATTGCGTGAGTCCGGAAACGAGTTTGGTCGCTCCCGTTCCATCAGGATGAATTTTCCAAACCCCAAGTTTTTCAGGATTGTACGAGTTGTATACGATCCATCGGCCATCCGGTGTCATCGTTGGATTTTCCGCATCCAATCCATCGTTTGTGATCCGTCTTGTATCGCTGCCATCGAGATTTGCCATCCAGACTTCAAAGTGACCATCGCGGTTGGAGCTCCACAGAATGTGATTGCCATCAGGAGTGTAATAAGGATCCCAGTCATCCGCTGCGTCTTCTGTGACCCGTGTGACGGCGCCGGTTTCAAGCGTGACTTGCATGAGATCGAGTGTTCCGCTTCCAAAGGATGAAAACAGAATGCTTTTGCCGTCGCGCGAATAGACCGGCTGCCGATCGATGCTGCTTCCACGCGTGAACCATCGTCCGGAATCAGTCTCTTCCACATCGATCTGTCGCAAGTTCTGACGCATTGAAGTGGATTGGAGCAACACGCTGCGTTGCTCCAATTTTTCCAGCACATCGCCGCACGATTGAAACCAGAACAGCTTTCGAATGTTCTGGTTGTCAACGTCTTGAAGCACGACCGTTCCTGCCATTCGTGAAATGGAAAGTCCGATTGCTGTTGCGGACCGAGGAACTCCGTAAAGAATTTGATTTGCTGAATGCCAGACCGCCAATGTAGGCCATGTCGATTTGAACCAGCGCTTTTCCTTCGTCTTCACATCGACGATTACGACGGCATCCATATTTACGGCGTTGCCCACCCAGGTTTTGGTCGCAACAATGCGTGTGCCATCCGGTGACCATCGTGGAAATTGAATCTGCATCTTCTCAATCGGCGTAAGAAGCTCCACGGAGGTCCCTTTTATGTCTGCAGTGTACAGGGCGGAGTCTGCTCCCTTCCAGCGAACGAACGCAATCCGTTTTCCATCGGGTGAAGGATCGGCATACTGCACATCTTGCAACAATTTTCTTTGTTCACCGCCTAAAACAGGAGTTCGATAAAGGGAAGTGAGATTTTCCTGTCTGCGAATAAAGAAAATGGTGGAGCCGTCCACAGAAAATCTGGGATAGTCATCCGGTCCTGAAGTCAGCACAACTTCATTGCCGCCGGCCAACTGTTTCAACCAGATCCGTGGTGTTCCATCGCGATCGGAACGAAATGCGACCAGTTTTCCGTCCGGTGAAACAGCCGGCGAAAAATCCTTTCCGGAGAAAGTCAGCGTCACCATTTCCAGCGGCTCTTGCGGTTTTGGTTTGAAGTACCAGGAAGCGCCTGCAGCGCCCACTGCTAATGCGAGCAAAACAAGAAGAGGAACCAGGATTGGAAAGCGTTTGACCGGTTGCTGTACAGCGGAAGCTGTTGTGACGGAGCTCACTTCCGAAATGTGATTGCGGATCGATTGCAGATCGCGCGCGAGATCCAGTGTGGATGCATAACGCTCTTCCGGATCCTTGGCCATGCAGCGATCCAGGATCCAGCGAAGCACTGCGGGTGTCTGCGAATTCAATGAGCCGACAGGTTCCGGATCTTCGCGAATAATCGCCGCCATGCTTTCTGCGGGAGTTCCACGCTGAAATGGACGCTTGCCGCTGATCATTTCATACAGAATCGTGCCGAACGAAAATTGATCGGAATGAAAATCGATCGCTTTGCCGCTCGCTTGCTCCGGCGACATATATCCAACCGTGCCAAGCACCATTCCGGCTCCGGTCTGCGTTTGCAGATGCGATGCTTGATGCGTGTTCACCAGTGTCATTTTTGCAAGACCGAAATCCAGAATTTTCAGGAATCCGTCTTTGGAGATCATCAGATTTTCCGGTTTGAGGTCGCGATGAACAATCCCCGCTGCATGCGCTTTCGCGAGTCCGTCTGCGAGTTGCGATGCAATGCTGACGATCCTGCGCAGCGTCATCGGCGCATCATCAAGAATTGCGCGCAAGCTTTTGCCTTCGACAAGTTCCATTGCAAGATAGGAAGTGGAGCCACTGGTTCCGATTTCGTAAATTGTGATGATGTTCGGATGATTCAGAGCGGAAGCAGAACGCGCTTCCTGTTCGAAACGCTCCAGCCGTTCGCGGTTTCCGGAGAACTCGGCAGGCAGAATTTTCAGCGCGACTTCGCGTCCCAACCGGGTGTCGCGGGCACGGTAGACTTCGCCCATTCCTCCTGCGCCTAAGGAGGAAAGCACTTCATAGGGGCCAATTTCTTGTCCGGCTGAAAGCGGCATCGTGCGTGACATTATACATAACCACGGAGCTCACGGAGAAACTGCGTCAATCCACACCTGGATGATTTTCTTGACTGTTGTATATTTCTGATAAAAACGAGCCGTTGGTTGTTCGATGAAACAGTCGGCGACATATCAAACCGTGAGAGAATTGAGGAAATTAGATTCCGCAGGGAGGCTCCGATGGGAAGAAAGAACAAAAAGATGACCCGCAGAGAATTGATCGATCTGGGTGGAAAGGGATTCGCAGCTATAGGCTTGACCCAGGCCTTTCCTGTATCTCTAATTGCGCTGGATTCCACAAGGGGCAAGCGATCAAGAACGGTTCATGGCGCGTGTTACCACGATTGTCCGGATGCTTGCAGCTGGACTGTCACGGCGATGGATGAAAAGATTACGCGGTTTGAGGCGAGCAAAAGCAATCCATACACCGCAGGAAAGCTGTGCGATCGGATGAACAACTTTCCGGATGACGTTACATTTCATCCGGATCGCATATTGACGCCGTTGAAACG
>JBKKAT010000212.1:0-6809 GCA_046714535.1 Acidobacteriota bacterium
CCCCCGCTCGGGGTCGGGGGGGCTGGGTGTTGTTTATACGCGACTGGGACATGCTTGTGCACTATCAGCGCTGGCGGGCGAGGCGCCCGCACCACTGCGATGCCGCATCCGCATTTTTTCAACAGCCTCAGCCTGCGCTACCCTCTTTAGCAGAACGCTGGTGCGATTGTTTCGAGACGTTCCTTCCACTCCGGACTGAGAAAATTGATCGTTGCGAGGAAATTCGGATGGTTCATGCCCGAACCGATGTAAGTCCAACGGTTCGCATGGTGCTGAATTTGCTCGAATTCCTTTTTTTCCGCTTCGTTGAATGTCCGACCGGTGGCTCGCGCCAAACTTTGCAGATCGAACTGCACCTGCTGCGCCAAACCGCCATCCAGGAATGCACCCATGTCCAGATATTCTCCGATCGCCTTTGAAATTTCCTCCGGAGTGTACGCTTTCGCAAGCTCTTCAATCAGGAGCGTATCCAGTTTTGTGTGCTGCGCTTCATCGATCCAGTGATACTTCAGGAGACGTTTGAACTGGGGATCCAGCTCACCGTTATTCCGCACACTTTCGATATAGTGACGTTGCACGAACCACTCGATGTGCAAAGTCAGAAGCGCAACTGCAAGAGGGTGATGCGACAGAACCGCTGACGCAATTTCACTGGGCGGCCCTATCACTTCGCACGCTGTTCCAAAGTTTTGTTTGAATTCTTCGCGAAATAATTTGAACAGTTGAATATGTTTGGCCTCTTCACCGGCAAACGCAATCAACGCTTGCACGCGTTTGGAATCATCGACTGCATAAGGACGCGCTGTCTGCATTACAAAAGGAAGAATGAATTCTTCCACTGTGCCAAACATGGTCAGATAAGCATGTCCGCGAATTTGATTCAGAATCAATTTCTCCTTTGGGGTCAGAAACGAAATGGATTCCACACGCGCAAGAGACTCAGGCAAAAATGGCCTTGTGAAATCCAGTTTTGTGCCTTGTCCGATTACATCCTGAATGGTCCATCTTACTTTTTCCGATGCCGCAAGAGCGGCCTCATAACTGTAATTGTGATACATCTTGTTTTCCTCCTGCCTTTTGTTAGAGCAAGCGAAATGCCATCGTCACTCTCGACGATAGCAGCCTAAGTGAACTAACGGAGAAAAACAAAACACGCGTAATCTCGCGACTGCTTTTGAATTTTTAACGCAAAGACGCAGAGATCGCAAAGATTTTTCTAAGCTCTCGGTCGAGTGATCCCCAGCGCCTTCATTCGCGACGTGAGAGTAGAAGGTTTCAAACCCAGCAACTGTGCGGCTCCATCCTTTCCTGAGATTCGCCAACCTGTCAATTCCAGGGCGCGAAGCAAATTCTTTCTTTCGATATCTTCCAGCTCTTGAGCTTTCCAGACTTTTGCATCCGATGCTTCCACCCGCCGCGGAGTCTCACCTGCCAGATCAGGTAGGGCGCTTTGCAGATTCAGTTCTCCCTCTGTGGATGTTATTACCGCCCTCTCCATAACATTCTGTAACTCGCGGACATTTCCTGGCCAAGGATATACCTTGAGCCTCATCCTCGCTTCAGCGCCTAGAGGTTTCAACTTGCGCCCCATCTTTTTCGCAAAGTTGTCCGCAAAAATTTGGGCAAGCAGAAGTACATCCTCCTCCCGTTCGCGCAATGCAGGTATCCTGATCGGAAAAACATGAATGCGGTAATAAAGGTCCTCGCGAAATTTTCCTTCGCGCATCAAATCCTGCAGATTTCGATTCGTTGCCGCTATGATCCGGACATCGACCCGAATTGTGCGCGAACTTCCAACGCGCTCAAACTCTCCTTCTTGCAGAACCCGTAGCAATTTTGCCTGAACATCCAGCGGAAGCTCCCCGATTTCATCCAGAAAAATTGTTCCCCCATTGGCAAGCTCAAATCTCCCTTCCCGTTTCTTCAACGCGCCTGTAAACGCCCCGGCTTCATGGCCAAAGAACTCGCTTTCCATCAATGCTTGCGGGATCGCGGCACAGTTTACTTTGATCATCGGTTTATCCTTCCGAATGCTTGCCGAATGTATCGCGCGAGCAATCAATTCCTTTCCCGTTCCCGTTTCACCCAGGATCAGAACCGTACTATCGGTTGGCGCAACCTGATGTACCTCTCGCAGTGCCCGCCGTAATTCTTTGCTCTCTCCGATCACTTCACCGAAATTCTGAAGGGCCTCAATCTCTTCGCGAAGATACTCCGCTTCCACCGTTAATGATTGGATGGTTCGTTCAGCCCGAATCCGGTCGTCCACGTTTCGAAGAATCAGCGTGTAATAGGTGATCTTGTGAACTTCATATCGGGAGATCGATGCTTCTGCCGGAAAAGCGACTCCATCCGGACGAAGAGCCTCCAGGTTGCCGGGAATCCAGAGGTATTGTTCCCCTTCCGGTCGAGTCTGCAGATCGTGCGTCAGCAAATTCACTTTGCGGCAACTATCAGGAAAAAGAAATTTCATGATGTTGGTTCCGATCGCATGTTCAGACTTGCAGGCAAACACTTTTTCTGCAGCGAAGTTCCAGCCTTTGATATTCAGGTCCTGATCCAGCTCAATGATCGCGTCCATGGCACTATTGATCAGCCGGCGCGACTTTTCTTCCCGTTCATGGACTTCCGATTCTGCGCGAAGGCGTTGCAGTTCTGCTGCAGCGCGTGCAGCAAAAATTTCAAACATTGCCTGAAAACGAGGTTTGGCAGGCATCGGATTCCGATCCACAACAGCCATGTGTCCCAACACTTCCTTGTTCGCGTCCAGCAGAGGCACGCCCATATAACTGACGACGCCGAGTTCCCGGACGTCCTTGTAGTTGCAAAATAATTCCTGCACTTCGTCGGCATAGTGAACGAGTTTCATTTGCTGGAGGACGACTTCACACGGACTCCCCTCAATTTGCATTTCGTAGTTTCTGAGCATCTGCCCGCCCAGCCAGAACGCGATGGCGCGGAAACAATGCTTTTCCGGAATGTACTCGGTGACCCAGGCGCCATACGTATTGAACGCTTTCGCCAGATTGGTCACCAGAGCTTCGAAAAAATGCTCCCCTGTTGTGCGCGCGGTTCCTTCAAGAATCGCTTTCAGCGCTGCGTCTTCTCCCAGTTCCATCCGAACATTATCTTACCCCATTCGAACTTCCTTTTTTTTGCAGGGTAGCGCGGCGTGGCGCACCGGCAGGTTTGCCTTTCCGATGGGATCCCGAGACGCTTACGGCTGGACTGAATTTCACGCTCATAACTTCATTAGGAAACGTCGATCTGTTGGGAGAGATTGCAGGAGGAGGAACATACAAGGAACTGTGTCCGCACACCATAAGCATCGAACTATTTGGCGTATCCTGCCTTTGTATCAACCTGGAAAAACTGATTCAAGTGAAGCGAGCTGCCGGAAGGCCAAAAGATCTGGAAGCTGTCGCTGAGCTGGAAATGATTCTTCAAGAAAAGGGGAAAGATTTAGAGCGGACGGGACGTCCGCGGTTCCCTATGCAGGCGGGACCCTTTCAGCCATCGGACTTCATTAGTTCGCAATTAAGCTCGGCTCCCACCATAATCACCAGGCCGACGAGATATAGCCACAACATCAAAACAACCACCGCGCCAAGACTTCCATACGTTGCATTGTAGGAGGGTCCGAATTTCAGATACAGCGAAAATAAGTATGACGCTAGCAAAATGCCGATAACCGCAAAAATAGATCCCGGCCACGCGCGATTGGCTTTTCTATTAACATTTGGACCGAAATTATAAGTAAGAGCCAAAGAGAAATAGAGCAAAGCAACTCCCGCAATTGGAGTGATCAGGCTCAGCATGGCAGAAGATTCAATCATCATTCGCTTGAAGAGCCATTCAATCAACGGCTTTCCATAAATGACCAAAATGATTCCTGCAACCGATAGCAACGTCAACGCTATTGTTAATATGATTGCCGTCGCTTTTTCCTTGATAAAAGAACGGGCTTCTTTTACTTCATATGCAGTATTTAGAATGTCCATGAGTGCGGACATTCCAGTGCTTGCACTCCAAACCGAAAAAAGCAACCCAAAAGAGAGCACCGCTCCGCTCCTGCTTCGGAATAGTTCTGTGACCCACCGGTTTATCAATCCCATTGCTTCATCAGGAACAACTCGAGCAAGATACTGAATCGTCAGATCTCTTGATCCGGGAAAAAATGTAAGCAGCGTTAGTAGAAAGATCAACAAAGGGAAGAGAGCCATGATCAGGAAGAATGCAAGCTCCGCTGCCCGCCCTAAAACGCGGTCTTTATAGATTTCCCGCCGAACGTTATGAACGATTTCTCTAAAAGGGAGAGAAGCAGCCATATCAATGTGAAATATAGTTATGCTATGAGCTGAATTTCCGCAGAATGACCCTGGGAAGATGCCAGGCGTGCATCGCACGTTAAAAGGGGTGCTCTGAGAGCCTCAGCCAGCGCTACATACGCGGCATCGTAAGCGGTCACACGATTGCGCATCTCCCAGATTCTCCAGACAAGAAGATCGTGCGGATATCGCGTGATCGGCAAGTCTTCAAAATCTTGAATCGCATCGCGACAGCGATCTTCGGTCATGTCCTTGCCTGCGTAACGCCGCAGTACCTGAAGAACCTCGAGGTCCAGGAGGTGAGGCGCGAAGAGCGTTTCTGCTTTTCGAAAAATTCGTGATTCTATCTTTCTTGCTCTTTCCGTTCTCAATAAGATTTCGAGAACTGCAGAAGCATCCAGGACCAGCATTTCAACGGTCCCGCTCGCGGCGGACAGCTTCCGCCGGCGAAATTTTGGGGTTCACCACAGAACGCTCCTTCAGCCGTTCTTCCAGTTCCTCCAGCGTGGGACGTTCCGCGATTCGCCTCAATTCACCCAGCAGGTAATCGGACAAGGGTTGGCCATTCATCGCAGCACGTGCTTTGAGCTTGCGATGCAGCGACTCCGGTACATTTCTTATTTGTATCATCTTATTCATGCTCGTAGCATATGTTGCATGTGCTGAACATGTCAATTATCAATAGAACCGCAGAATGCGGACAATCGAAACATTTCTCATAAGTGTGATCGAATGAATTTCTTGAGCAGTCCAATCTGACCGGCGTGGTAAACATGGTGGCGGATGATTCCATGAATCATGAAGGCAACTGAATAATCTTTGCCAACCACTTTTTCCTCAAGTGAAGAGTTTTGGAGAACCGCGTAATATTCAAGCAGCCTTCGGTGTGATCCTTCCAGCCGTTCCAATGCGATCGTCCATTCCTCTTCCTTAGATGTTGTAACCGCAGGAAAATCTCCTTCCCTCGGTTCCTCTGTCGCCTGTCCCAGCAGCCTTTGCAGAAAAACTTCCTGCCAGGCCGCAATATGCAGGACGAGTTCCCAAATTGTATGAGAATCAGGGATCGGCCGCGCGAACGCTTCTACGGCGTTAACATCAGAAAGTGTTTCGCGCAAAGCAGGACCGTGCCACGCATCTCCTTCCTGAATTCTTTTCGTTGCCTCTTTTAAGTTCTCGAGTTCTGACATGATTCCTCCTTTTCTTTCATCACCCAGTCACGGAGACCACGGAGTTGAAGAGCTAGTTTTCTTGCCCCTTGATAAGGGGGGAGAACCATTTTGCAAAACTTATTTGGTTTTGATTGGAGCGGCGATCGTGAGATCGCACTCCCACGTCTCGTCAAATATCTTCACCGGACCTTTCGTGAAGAAACGGCCACTGATTGTGTTTCCTTCCATCTTGAATTTTTCAATATTCAAAACACCGACTTGCGATACACCGCTCCGTTTCAGATCCTGATGGCAGATTTCGGAGCCGAAAATTTTTCCGCTTTTCGTAACTTTCACAAGCAGTGCGTGGCCAAGTTTGCCGAACAGTGCATCGAACTCCGGTTTGGCGACTTTGGACGGATCCTTCTCCGTAAGAACAATCTGATAAGCCGGCTCTTCCTGCCAGGGGTCGATTGGCACGGCGAGAGCGTATCCGAGTTTCGCTTCCTTATTGTTACCGAGATACTTCCCTGTCACCGGTGATGTATCCGCAGCAAACAATATCGTTGATATCGATAAAAGAACTAAAACTGTGATTTTGATTTTCGTGCAATGCATCAAGCACCTCCTTATTTATCAGTTTGTGAGTTTGCGGATGAAATCGGCAAATGCTGGATATTGGCTGATCAACTCCGCCCGATTTCCGGTTTCATAATCGGAATATTCAAACCCCGGCGCAACAGTCGTACCAAGAAGGGTAAAGTCTTCGGTCGTGCGCATCCCCTGCCAGCATCCGCGCGGGACAACGACTTGAGGGACTTCTCCGCGTTCATAAGCAGCGCCAATGTGAATGATTTCTCCATGCCCATGGTTTTTTAGCAACAGCATTTCGGCCGGGGCGCCTCTGTAAAAATGAAATATCTCATCGGAGTGCAGCCGGTGCATTTCCGAAAATCCATCCTTCCTTAAAAGAAAATAGATTGCCGTTGAAAGACTTCGCGGACCGCTGCACGATGGTACCGAGACGATCTCATCGCTCCGGTATGTTTCTACGAAGAAACCGTTCTCCTTTGGATGCGGATGAAGTTTCAAAATGCGGATTAAATCATCGGCTGTCATGCTTTGATTTTAACAGGCGTGACGACAATGTGGTCTTGCGCGGAAGTGATGAGCGCCGACTTTACCCTAGTGTTGCATTAGTTTTTCCAGTTGTGCTTTGGGAGGCTCGTGATTTATGCTGTTTTATACGGTTTCATCAGAAATCGTGAACATCACATTTAGTGAGGTATTCCAACCTCCCCCTACCCCCTCCTTCATAAGGAGGGGGAACTTG
>JBKKAT010000213.1:0-13924 GCA_046714535.1 Acidobacteriota bacterium
TGTCATCGGGCGTTGAATAATGACCCACTAACGGGCTTTGAAAACTGACCCACCCCTGAGGTGTTCGAGCTACCACCCAGCCTTTCTGGGGGAAAGAGGAGAGAGCGAGGGCGCCGAGGCATCCGAGGCGCCCGGCGAACGGAGCTTTTCCCCAGAAAGGCTGGGTGCCAGAGGGCGGAGGCGCTCGGGCATGATCTAAAAACCATTTATATGCCCCAGAATAAGCTCGATACCGAATCATCGGGAGGAGAACACTGGGGATGAAAACAACGGAGGAATGGTTGGACATTCACATGCTTCGTAAACAGGGTCATTCAATACGCAAGATTGCGAAATTAACAGGAAACTCGCGGAATACTGTTCGGAGGATTTTGAGGCAGAAGGCGCCTTGCAACTACGACGCCTCCGGCCGGGAATCGCAATTGGATGCGTTCAAGGATTACGCAAAGAAACGTTATGAAGAATGCGCTTTATCAGCAGTACGCATTCTGGAAGAAATCAAGCCAATGGGCTACACCGGATCGATCTATCCGCTGCGACGGTATCTGCAAACCCTGGCTCAACCTGCAAAAGCACAGCAAAGATTAACAGTGCGATTCGAAACCGCTCCAGGAGAACAAGCGCAAGTTGACTGGGGTTATTGCGGGCGCTTTCCCGATCCGCAGGGAAAATTGATTTCAATCTATGTTTTTACGATGGTCCTTTGTTTTTCACGGATGCTTTTTATCAAGTTCACAAATTCGATGCAGCTGCCGGCGCTGTTGGGCTGTCATCAGGAAGCATTCCAGTTTTTTGGCGGCTGGTGCGCTTCATTCTTATACGACAATATGAAGCAAGTCCGAATCAATCAGCAAGAATGGAATCCGCAGTTTCTGGATTTTGCCAACTACTACGGGATCGTGCCCCAAACGTGCCGAATCAAGCGGCCTCGAACCAAAGGAAAAGTAGAACGGCCTGTTCATTACATTAAAGATAATTTTCTAAACGGGCGCTCTTTTGCAGACGTTGAAGATCTGAATATTCAGGGCCTTCAGTGGCTCAACAACACTGCGAATGTCCGCATTCACGGTACGACTGAATGCAGACCTGTGGATCTTTTTAGTCAGGAAAAACTAACACCGTATGCTTCCATTGCGCCGTATCGATATCATCCCTGGCTGAGCCGAAAAGTGGATTACGAAAGTTTTGTCCGCCTTGACCGCAGCCGCTATTGGGTTCCCCCGGAAAACGTCGGCAAGAAAGTTTTAGTGCAAAAGGGTGAGCAAAAAATTTTAATTCGTTGCGGTGACCTCATCATTGCCGAACATGATGCAGCTGAAAAGCCTGGATCCACAGTGGCCACACAAGATCAGATTGCTCAACTGTGGAAATTATCACTGCAACAAAGCACGAAACCAGAGCCACGTTGGGAAGTTCGATTTACTAATAGTGTAGACGTTCCATCACTGGACGTTTATGAGGAGGTGAGCCGGTGAGTATCCCGTATGAAGAAAAAGCATCCTCCGGATTGGCAAAATTGGGTTTGAAAGTGGCTTCAGATCAACTCGATTCGGTCGCTCAACAGGCCGCGGCGGCGGCATGGTCGTACACACACTTTTTAGGATATTTGTTGGAAGGCGAGTTGGCAGAACGCCACCGAAAAACGGTTACGCTGTCGCTGAAACTTTCACACCTTCCTTACATCAAGCGACTCGATGATTTTGATTTTTCTGCTCAACCCGGAATCGATCGCCGACTTATCGAAGAATTGGCCACAGGAAGATTTTTATACGAAGGAAGAAACATTGTTTTCTTGGGACCGCCGGGTGTTGGAAAAACTCATTTGGCCATCGCTTTCGCAATGATCACAGCTGAGCTCGGCCATCGGATTTACTTTACAACTGCAATCGAAATGGCCCGGAAACTGACCAAAGCCATGGCAGAAAACCGGCTGCACGTTGAAATGAACAATCTTACGCGCCCGAAACTGCTCGTCGTTGACGAAGTCGGATATCTGGGTCTGGATCCAGCTCAGGCTTCTCTGCTTTTCCAAGCAATCTGCAGTCGCTACGAAAGAAACCAGGCAATTGTCCTGACAAGCAACAAGGCCTTCGGCGAATGGGGTGCCGTCTTTGCAGGCGATCCGGTTATGGCCGCAGCCGCGCTGGACCGGCTCTTACACCGATGCACTGTCATCAACATCCGCGGCGACAGTTACCGGCTCAAGGAAAAACGCAACGCCGGACCGATTGAAACCCCAAAGGAGGAAAGATCAAGAAAAAAGAAAAATACCGATTCTGAGTGATTTTTACACATTGGGTGGGTCAGTTTTCGCGCCCGAAAGTGGGTCAGTTTTCAACGCCTCTTGACACTCTTTTAGTCGATCTGAATTTTTCCAACTTTCCAATCTTTGATTCAAGCGTGTTTCATCAAATTGTGAGAAAACCGTTTGCTCCCAGGCGTACAGGATATTCCTTTCCAGAAATCCCGTTATTTGTTCAAACGATCCGCCGATTAAAGAGATGAATGGAAACCATCCTGCTTCAAAAATTTTCGGCCATAATGGTTCAGGAATCGAATAGATCTCACTAAATACGAGCCGATCATACATTTGCCCCAGAGTTCTTTCTATCTCCTGTAGCTTCCCTCCATGCAATGGCGTAAAGTCAAAATAGTACCCACGTCGCCACCCAAAAGAAAAGAAGAAAACAATTGCGCAATCCGCCGGAATACCAATACGTTCGAACTGCAAACGTTCGATTCCTGCGATGTCATTTGTGAAGACACGCTCTCCTTTTTCGATAGCCCGTTTACTTACAGCTCGCGCGATAATCGACGGTTCATTGACATATACAGATGCAAGATACGTCTCAGGAATTAAAACCAAACAATGATCAATACTGGAAACACTTCGGTTCTTTTCTAAATACGGCCCAAGAAATTGTGAGGCAAAGCTATCCAGAAGTTTATAGAATTTGTTTCCGTCATCGGGCGTAGTAAAACCTTTAGTCCACACAAAACCGGTTTGGCCCTCAGCTGCTGCCTGGGCGGCATAACCAAGCAATTTCTCCACTTGAATTTCGTATCTCATTTGCGATTTGTTCCTTCTTTAGAAAATGTTCAGTAAAAATATCGAAATCTCTGGTTGCTTAAGCAATATAAAAGTTCAGCTAGGAATGGCGCATCGCTTCCCCTGTCATCCGTCTTGCTGATCGCTCGCATTCGCTCGCAGCTAGCCGGAATGCCAGGCTCCGCTGCGGACAAAGCGCCCGTGTCAGGCAGCTTGCAACGGTTAACACGCCTTCGATAAAGAAAAGTCTTTTATTGCATTAGTAACTCATCGAAAGGGAAAGTATCGGCAAGCTGCCCGCCACTGGACGCTTTGTCCGGCGCTCACAATGCAAAACTCTGTGGGCGGGAGAGGTTTGCCCGCCCGTGCCGCAACTCCCGCCGCGAATGCAACAAGGAATTGTGAACGGGAGAAGCCTGCTTGTGAAACGAAGCTTTGTTCCCATCATCCGCCCGGCCGGACGGCGGCATGGGTGGCGCCTGCTAAAAAGGAACAGCGACTAAAGAAAAACTTGTGCTGCTAGTGATGCGGCCAATTTCCACAAGAGCTATTTATGGAAATTGGCCCTGGCCGCCACCCATGCCGCCTTTCCACAACTCGTTATGGAACCGGCCGGGCTCCGGATCGGTGGACGTGAAAACACTGGTGCCTTCGTTCAGAGTCTGAAAATTAGAAGCTCTGGTGAACGGGAATGGCGGCGGGAGTTCGGCACTTCCCACCCTTGCTTGAGGAGGCGGCGGAGCAAACTTGCGGCCAACTTTCGTCATCCATTTTGCTTTCTGCTAATACGGCAGAGTGCCGGGGAAAGCTTTTTCTTTTTAATCGCCTTCTTTAAAAAATAAAACTCTGCAAAATGGCTGCCGAAAGATTGGCTCGCAAGTTTGCATTCCGCCGCGTTTCGCTCATCCGGATTTTATGGTGGAAGGCGCGAGGCTTGTGCCTAAAGGGACAGGCGGCCCGACGCTCACCCGGCAGAAGATTGCCCATTTGCCTGAGCAAACGATCATGCCTTCGCAAAAAACGCTCACGCATGTCGTTTGCAGATTCCGGCAAAAGCGCACTGCCGGGCCGGCCCCCCGCCGTTTCCAAAATCGTTTCGATTAAAAAAGAAAGTTCATCTTCCGAAACGGCGGGGCGCCTTTCGCTTCGGGCCGCGATGAAAGGAAGAGTCTTCAATATCGTGGCTTCGCATTTAACTCATTCGCTCCTGATATGGCAGACGGGAGTGTTTTATCTGCTTGGCATGGCGGCGGCATCTCCTTCCCAGAACCAGGATTTTTTCGGTCAAGCGGATGTGCCAGCGTAAAAAACACGCTGTCACACCGCTTGAGTACTCCGAAAAATCCACTGGGAAGGAGCTGCTCGCCGCGATTACGGGGAAGGGCAAATTTTTTCTTTTTTCTCTCCAGCTCAAGTGAGAGAGAAAAAAAGAAAAAATTTGCTGGTAGCTGCGCAGACGGAAAAGGCTCGGTGCCCGCTCCGTTGTCGCGGTGACAGCATCAGTTCAAAAAGGAGGCTTCTGGTTATGAGATTAAACGACTGTTTCAAAAGTTTTGACCTTTACTTGCAAACCTGTTGTTTTGCGAAAACAAGCAGAGAGAGCTACGCACGGACGCTCTGCCGGTTCGAAAAGTATCTTGAGTATTCGGATCGCGGCTGTGAAGCGGAGCAACTAAAGAAAGAAGACGTGATCGGTTTTCTTTCCGCATGCGAAGAGATCGGAGAAAAGAGAAGCAGCATTATTTTACGGCTTCTGATCCTGAAGAAATTTTTTGCATGGCTCAAAAGCGAAAGGATCATCGCAGACGATCCGGCCCCAGCGATCCCGGTTCCGAAGCAAGAAAAGCAGATCCCTCGCTTCGTTTCGGTTGCTCAAATCGAATCTTTGTTGAATCAACCGGATATCGAAACACCGGCCGGCTTACGCGATCGAGCTTTGCTTGAAGTGATCTACTCGGCAGGCCTTCGCATCAGCGAAGCACTGAACTTGGAGATCGGGGAAATCGATTACGAGCAAGGTTTCGTTTACATCCGGCATGGTAAAGGCGGAGCCAGCCGCAACGTCCCGATCGGAAGCAGCGCTCTTGAGTGGTTAAAACGCTATCTCTTAGAAGGCCGCAGCAAAATGGAACGAGATTGCACGCGGCTCGTGTTTTTATCGCAATCTGGAGAAAAAGTCAGCCGCCAATCGGCCGCAGCTGCGATCCGCAGTTACGTGCATTCCGCAGCTCTGCCGGCGTGGCTTACAGCTCATTCACTTCGTCACGCCTGCGCAACTCACATGCTCGGCGCAGGAGCAAAACTTCCTTACATCCAGGAGCAGCTTGGTCATGCGTGCATGGAATCAACGCGGATTTATCTTGCTGTGCGTTCCGAAGAGTTGAAAAACGTTCATTCTCTTTGCCACCCCAAAGGATAATCCTATAATTACCGGAATCGAGGAAAGCATGGCAGTAGAAATCATATTTTTGTCGCCTCCGCGCGTTAGAAAGAATACGGTAAATAAAGGGAAAGTTGCGCAAGCGAAGTCCGATCTTGAAACGCATTTTCGTGATCAGCTCAAATTTTTAGTAGTCTCCGTACAAGCATATGATCAAGGTGAGAAGGCCGAAGCAAAACGCTTAGCGCTGGCTTTACGAATCCTGATTCACGACACCGCTCGTTCAAGCTCGCTTATGAATCAATTGGAATTAAAAACAATGCCATTTTTGGATACAGCACTTGTTGATGGAAAAGGGCAACCAGCCGTGATGGGGTTGGTAGCTATAAGAGTGGATCCCAAAACAGCACAGGCAACCTTCCGCCCAAACCTCGATTCGATTACCAGCGGAAGGAAAGTTACATTTGATCAATGGTGGAATTGGGTTGTACTGATTGACAAGAATAATCAGTTTACAAGAAAAGATCTGGTTTTATGGTTGGCCGATCAGGATGGCGGAGCTCATGTAGATCCTGATCTCGACGCAGCTTATGCGGCGTTGAGTAGACAAAATTCCATGCGCTGTAGGGTAAAAGTTAATGGCAAAACGTTTGATATAGAATCGCCGGTTCCGGCGAGCGTTCGGCAGATCACTTATGAGTTCCTTCAGTCGGTTCAAGCTTCATGTCCCGATTATCTTTGATTGGTTTCTTATGGTGGGGATGGATAAATGAAAGCGTTTGAAAGTGTTCATGTTCAATTCGGAGCTCATGCAACGTCAGCATGGGATGGAACCGATCGTATCACCGTAGACATCAAGAATGAAGAGTTCGAAGAGATTAAGGTCATATCATGCAACGTAACGTGGCGCTTGGAGGACCAAGAGACTGAGTTTCCACTGGTTCCCAAAGACATCCGCTGGGTTCGATTAGATCCGTTCGGCGATGGTCGTGACAGTTTTTTACTCCCCAGAAGATTACTTCCAGGATACATATTGCAATGCAATTTTGAGCTCACGCCAAGGGATGTCAAAGAATCAGGTGTTGATGTATCAAAGTATCCGATTCCGGCAGGTGGCCTGCGGTTGGACCTTATTATTCTTCGTGCAACTGTTGAAATGGAAGATAAACACGGGATGCGAATGGTAAAAAGGGCTGAATACCATCTTAAGGTTGACAAAGAAACGAGAGGCCGAATCATCGAACCAACCCAATCGGAAACAGAGATTTTGTTCGGATCCAAAATGCTACAAGAAAGAGAGGAAAACATGGTCACAGTTCAACCCTCAAAAATAAAACCGTCGTCAACGGTTCAAAAAGTGTTCATTGTTCACGGGCATGATCAGGAGATGCGCGAATCAGTTGCCCGAACTATTGAGAAGCTTGGACTGGATCCCATTATCTTGCACGAACAACCCAACCAAGGGCGCACGATTATTGAGAAATTTACGGATTACGGAAACGTCTCTTTTGCGGTGGTTCTACTTTCCCCAGATGATATGGGCTATCCAATGAATGAGTCACCAAAAAAAGCCAAAGCACGTGCGCGCCAGAACGTGATTCTAGAACTCGGTTTTTTTATCGGTAAACTCGGAAGAGGTAAAGTCATGCCGCTTTATAAAGTTCATCCGAACTTTGAGATGCCTTCCGACTACTCAGGCGTTCTATATACACCATATGACGACTCAGGTAAGTGGCGTTTTACGCTTGTCACGGAACTGCAAGCGGCCGGATACAATATCGATGCGAACAAACTGACGAAAAGGCTCTAAGCGGGATGCTATGGATGCCCATGGCCTGGTTCGCGGCCTGTTCCATTACACCTGGTGCAGCGCTTGCCTGCCGGAGCTGTGGTTATTTTCATAATAGTCCACTCGTCTGGGAAGGACTCAACAAAAAAGTGTCTCCCGCTCTTCTCGTCAAAAACTTCGAACGTTTGTCCTTCGGGCGACCAATTCTCTGAAGTGATCCTGTCCAGATGTTCTTCGATCAATTCTTTCCAACCCATTGTCATCCCCCTTACTATGAAGTTGAAAGTTTTCCTTGCTCTTTGTGTTCTGTCATTAAAGAATCGAAGAAAACCATCGTTGAACGATTCTCAGAGAGCAGCTGCTTTCCTGTCTTTCCGATCCCTTCGATTCTTCCGCACTGTTCTATGTCCATGTACTGTTTACGAAACACATCAGCAAAGACTCTTTTTATAACCTGAGGATCGATCATGCCGCCCTCGCAAGAAACCGCAACAAGCTCTAGTGTATTTAAAGACTTAATCACATCAACAGCAACCGGCTCGGCTGGATCAATATCACTTAGATCCTTTAAATGATCCCAAAGTGGTAGAAGTAGTTGCCTTTGAGTCAACAGTTTTTCTCGTTCATGCACTTTCTTTACAATCCAGATCGCCAGAACGCTCGCTATTCCGGAGAGCAGCGCTCCCAATGCCGTTATCAGGTTCAGTGTTGCGTCCATAGTATTTTCATTCGTTAGTGCCGATCAATGGTGTTTACCTGCGACCTTCCGCAGGGCTCTCCGTTGTTCATCTTCCTTTGGAAACGGTTTGGCTTCAGGAATCTGACTCACTTTGTGCTTGAAAACAACGGAATCCAGGATCTCTTTGATTGCCTGTTTCACTTCTTCCGGTAGCGTTTCTGCTTTCCTGAAATACTCATACAACTGAAAATCGTTGATAGCCTCGACACCCTCACGCGGGACGTTGTCAAAAACAAGATAATCTACGCTCACGCGGAAAAACTTTGAGAGAGCGATCAGATTATCAAAGGACGGCTTGCCCTTACCGGTCTCCCAGGCAGAGACATAGCTCTTATTTACACTGATTGCTTTTCCCAGTTCCGTTTGGCTCAACTGTTGTTCTTCGCGCAGATCCCGAAGTTTACGATTAAAACTCATGAGATGCATATTAGCACCACCTTTGTGGATCTTGGTTGACATAGTTGCCATCTAGCGATAATATTTTACGTTAAATAGATATCACGGGAGAGCTTGACAGGATCCGGAAAGATAAAAGAAAAGGCCATCGGATGCTGCTCAATCTTGGCAGATCACAGCACCAGACGGCCTGAGTCGTACAAGCGTTTCCGCTTGTCGAGCGTTTTTATTTTACCACGTCTCTTTGCTCAGGCCTTCGCAAAGGAGGTGAAAAGAATGATTCAAATCGATGATCTCTGGCTTGCTTCTTATTTAATCAGCCAGGGAGCAAAGCTTGCAGGAGTTTCCATCCTTCCTTACAGCAGCGGATCCCGGATGAGAGCAGTCTTTGAGCTCACGCAGGTTCCGACCGATGCAATCGGCGATTACAGCAACAGCGATCCGCTGGTAAACATCCATCAACTTCGAACCGCAATCAACGAGCTCCGCGATCGCATGTATGAGGAGCTTCAAAAAAGAAATGGAAACGGTTCGATCAAACAAATGCCAAACGGCGGCGGGCAAAGGAGACGTGGAGAATATGAGAATCGATCAAAGCACCATCGATGATATTAAAACAAACGTCGACATTGTTTCTTATGTCGGCTCCCGCATCAAATTAAAAAAGAACGGCAAAGATTATTTTGGGCTTTGCCCATTCCATCCTGATAAAAAACCTTCCCTGGTGATCTCTCCCATTAAACAACTCTGGAACTGCCTGGGCGCCTGCTCGGGAAACGGAAAATCCGGAGGAGACATCATCAGCTTTGTGATGAAGTACGAGAGCTGCAGCTTCCAGGAAGCGATCGCAAAGCTCGCTCCCGCCGGTCCGATCGCAGTGCATCCGGAGATCCGGCGCAAAGCTCCTGCGCTTCTTTCACTTGTAATCGATGCCTATCACCGGAGCTACCTGGAGTCGCGGACCGCGCAAGAGTACATCAGCTCTCGCGCCCTGGATCCGCTTCTTGCAAAACAATATCGTGCCGGCTACGTGGACGGTTCCTTGCTGGAACGCGTTGCGCGCGATTCAACAGACTGGAAGCTGCTTACCGAAATCGGAATCATCACAACAGCCGGAAACGAGCTCATGCGTACTTGCATTGTCTTTCCGGTGACCGCATTCAACCAGACTCCAGTGAATCTTTACGGCAGAGCAATTAAAAAGGACCTCCATCTTTATTTGCCCGGGCCGCGCAAAGGATTATTTAACTGGAACATTGCAAAAAATTTTGAAGAGCTGATCCTGGCTGAATCGATTATCGATGCTCTTTCTTTCATCCAGTGCGGTTATCAAAACGTGATTCCGATTTACGGAGTCAATGGTTTTATCCAGGAACACATCGACTTTGTACTTCGACATCGCAGCAAGAAAGTGGTACTTGCTATGGATTCCGATGAAACGGGAGAAAAGGCGGCCGCTGCGATCGCAGAGAAGTTTGCAAAGATGCATGTTCCAACAAGCCGGCTCCTTTTGCCGGAGAAAGATGCAAACGAGCTGCTGGCCAAAGAAGGAGTGGATGGATTTAAAAAGATTGTAGATGAGCTGCTAAAAGAAAAAACTACCTCCGTTGCTCAGATCGTGGAAGACAAACCAAAAGTGGATCAGCCGGGTCCTGTTCCAGAGTTTGCTGAAGGCGAGCTCATACTGACCATTGAAGGACGCCGGTACAGCGTCAAAGGCATTCCGAAAAAAATGTACAGCCGCATGCGCGTTGCCGTAAGTGTTTCCTGCGGCGATTCACTTTATCTCGATTCGGTTGATCTGCTCTCTGCGCGTAATCGTTCCGGCTTTGCAGCTCGTGCTGCAGCTCACTTCGATCTGCCCCGACCAGTCCTGGAAGCGGATCTTTACGCGATCCTCTCATCTGTTGATTCCTATCAAAAGCAATCCGATCAGCCGAAAGAGCAGCCAAAAGAAATGACTGAAGAACACAAAGCGGAAGCACTGCGCTTTTTGAAATCACCAGGCTTGCTTGATGAAGTGGTCTGCGATATGGAAAAGCTCGGTTATGTTGGAGAGCAAGCAAATAAGAAGCTCGGATACCTTGCGTCGATCTCTCGCTTCCTGGATGATCCGCTTTCCATTGTGATCCTCTCACAATCAGGATCCGGTAAATCCTACCTGGCCGAAGTGCTTCAAAAACTGACGGCACCCGAATCTGTTGAGATGTATTCCCGGCTGACTCCGGCAAGTCTTTACTACATGGGAGAAAATGCGCTTTCTCATAAGTTTGTGATCATTGAAGAGCGAGCGGGCTCGGCTGAAGCGGATTACTCGATCCGATCGCTTCAATCACGTAAAGAGCTGACCCTTCTTGCTGCTGTAAAGAATCCGGAAACCGGCAAGATCTCCACTGCTAAATTCAAAATCTACGGACCGACCGCCTTCATTGAAACAACAACAGCATCGCGCATCAACTATGAAAACTCCACACGATGCTTTGAGGTCTACCTGGACGAATCGCTGGCACAAACGGAAGCGATCCATCGGATGCAGCGATTTGCAAAAACGCTGGAAGGCGCAAAATTATTGGCTCAACAGAAAACGATCAGCGAAAAGCATCACAACGCGCAACGGCTATTAAAGAAAGTAACCGTGGTGATTCCTTACGCTTCAGCAATCGAGTTTCCTGCAAGCTGGCTTCGCACCAGACGTGATCATCAGAGATTCTTAAACCTGATTGAGGTGATCGCGTTTCTTCATCAGTATCAAAAGCAAACGCGGACCGATTCTCAGACAGGCCTGCAATACATCGAAGCCAACCTCAATGACTACGAGATTGCCAGGAAGCTTGGAGAAGAGATCCTGCCGGAGACACTGTCAGATCTTAAAAAACCTGTAGCTGATTTTAAGGAACGGATTGAAAGCTATCTTGAAAAAGAAGCAAACGGGAAAAAGCTTTCTAAGTCGGAGATCACCTTCTCGCGGCGCACGATCCGCGAAGAAACGGGACTTCCCAATCACCGGATTAAGGACCTCTTTCATGAGCTGGAGGAGCTTGAATACCTCGAAGTAGAAAAGAGCCCGCGCGGAGGATCGTTCCTCTATCGCCTGGTCTCAGGAAGAAACGGCACGCGCGTTTCCTCGCTTTTAAGCATCGATCAGTTAAAGAAAAAAATGTATTCGGGAGGTTCAAAAAAGTGGTAGAAGTGGAAGTTTCCCGACTCAACCACTATCAGAAACCGCTACCAGAGCGGCTTTTAACGAAAGTGGTAGAGTGGAACTGTAGAGAGCAGAACCCCTGTTTTTTTGCCTTCGTCACGATCAAAAAGGGGACATTCTGTTGCTGTATCGTCGACAACTTCTACAGAAATAGAGAGCTTCCGTTCGTCTCACGAACTATTTTCTTTAGCTGCAAGGAGAAGCCATGCAGCAAGAAATAAAAGAATACCTTGCCGATTGCCGCAGACGTGGCTACTCCGCCAAAACGCTGTACTCATACAATCAGGCGCTAAAGCACTTCTCAGACTGGATGAAGGAAAATTATCCGGACGTGCAATCAATAGCGGCGTTCAACCGTGAGATGATCGCCGGCTATCAAATGCATCTTTATAGTAGAGACAGCCGGTTTGGAAAACGGCTTGCGCTGGAAACCCAGTATAACTGGATGGGAATCGTTTTATGGTTCCTCCGCTGGTTGGTTCAAAATGAAAAGATCCTGATCAATCCAGGAGTGTCGATCCAGCTTCCAAGAAGACCCAGGCGCATTCCTCGCAATTACCTTTCGCTTCGCGAAATGCAGAAGCTCTTGCGAGCTCCAAATCTTGCTACGCACTTCGGACTCCGCAATCGAACGATACTGGAAGTGCTTTACTGCACCGGGATCCGAAGCGCTGAGCTGCGAGCTGTAAAGATCGACGCACTCAACCTGGAAGACGGCTGGCTTACCGTTCGCGGAGGAAAAGGCGGAAAGGACCGCGTTGTTCCACTCGGAAAAGCAGCCGTTCACTTCCTTCTGCTTTATTTACAGAAAACTCGTCCGCTTTTTGTTAAAGATAAAAAGCACAACATTCTGTTTGTGAATCAATACGGAAAATCGCTCGGGTATGAATCATTGAATCAAATCGTTCAAAAAAGCGCGATCTCTGCCGGAATCAAGAGAAAAATCACTCCGCATTCGATTCGTCATACTTGCGCAACGCTCATGCTGCGTGGGAAAGCCGATATCCGGCATATCCAGGAACTGCTTGGGCACAGTTCGCTCTCTTCTACCCAAATTTACACGCGCGTTGAGATAGGCGACTTGAAGAAGGTGCATCAGAAATGCCATCCCAGGGAACACGAACCGATCGACAAGAAGTAGATCTGCAAGAGCTTGCGCATTGCTTCATTGCAGAACGCCAGGCTGCCGGCGGCTCTCCGCTAACCCTTCACGTTTACAAAAGAATCTTGCACGACCTGCGAATGTTTTTGTTTGCCCATCTTGAATCAGAAGATGTTCGCTTCATCACAAAACAAACCATTAGAGAGTACGTGGATCAGATTTACACTTACACTTTCGGAGCAGAAGAAAAGCGAGCTTGGATTGCGCGAGTTCAAATCTTTTTCCGATGGCTTTCCGATTGCGGATTGATTCTCTCAGATCCTACCGCAACGCTCTCACTTCCTGCAGCTAAGAGAAAAACATATCCGGTTTACCTTCGCCAGGATGAGATAGCAAAGTTACTAGAAGCAGTTCCGATCCACACTCAGATAGGCCTGCGCGATCGCGCGATCCTGGAGCTGCTCTACTCTTCCGGATTACGCAGTGGTGAGATCATCAGACTCACTCTTGCCGATATCAACTTTGCGGATGGAGTCGTACGCGTGTTGATGGGAAAAGGAAAGAAGGACCGCATGGTTCCGGTTGGAAAATTAGCGCTGAGCTGGCTTGATCGATACATCAAAGAAGTGCACGGACTGCGAATCAGCGGTCCTTTGTTTTATCACTTTCCGGATCAGACACCACTTTTTTATTACAACGTGCGTCAGATCGTTTTAAGGAACAAAGAACTTGCGAGAATCAAAAAGCCTTGCCATCCGCGAAGCTTCCGGCATTCATTCGCGATTCACTTGCTTGAAAACGGAGCATCGATCCGGCACATCCAGGAAATGTTAGGTCACGCAGATCTGCGAACAACCGAGAAATACACGCGCATCGTTCCGCAGGAATTAAACCGGATCCACACCGCCGCTCATCCATCCGAAAGGCATCGCGGAAAACTTCCAACTGCCGATCCGCATCGGCGGAGGTAGTTCATTTTTGACTGTGTTAGAATCGAAACGGGTCTAAAAAGATAGCGTTTAACGATGGTAAATCCCACTAAAACCAGCCATGTATGACAGCCCGCAAGTAAAAGAAGAGCACCTATTTAAGACGCTTTTGCACAGCAAGTCGCTTAGTGCAACTATGGCGCGCTATTACAACCCAGCCGTGGGGAGGTTCGTCAGCGAGGACCCACTTGGTTCTGGGAAACCAGAAATTTTTGGTGAGTTTCATCGATATTTGTATACGGTTAACAAACCTTTGATGTTTACAGATCCATCTGGCC
>JBKKAT010000214.1:0-7066 GCA_046714535.1 Acidobacteriota bacterium
TGTCTATCCCGGTATGTGCCTTTTTGAGGCAACCAATGTTTCGGAAGGAAGGGGCACGACACGTCCGTTTGAAATTTTTGGCGCTCCCTGGATTGATCCTGAAAAATTCTGCCGGTCGCTGGAAGAATTTGAATTACAAGGCGTGATTTTCCGTCCACTCTATTTCCGGCCCACTTACAACAAATTTCACCATCAACTGTGCGGTGGCGCTCAAATGCATATCACGGACCGGCGGTTGTTTCGGCCGGTGAAGGCTGCTCTCTGCATACTTTTTGTTCTGCTCCGCGATTATGCAAAGGAGTTTCGTTGGAAAGATCCTCCGTACGAATTTGTAACGGACCGTTTGCCGATTGATGTTCTGTGGGGTAATTCCTGGATTAGAGAAGATCTGGAAAAAGGCGTTGCGCCGAATGAAATCGAACGAAAATGGCAGGATGGGCTCGTTGCATTTTTGAAAATCCGCGAAAAGTATCTGCTTTATTAAAAACGCCAGGACGCCAGGTCGCCAGGATGGATAACAATATTTTGACTATTGCCGGATTTGATCCGAGCGGTTGTGCGGGGGTCGCAGCCGATTTGAAAACATTCCAGGCCTGGGGCGTTTACGGAGTTGCTGTGATCACTACCATCACAGCGCAAAACACGCAGGAAGTGACCGGTGTTTACCCGGTCAACCTTGATATAATCCAATCACAATTCGAAGCGATAATTTCCGATATAGAAATTCATGCGGTGAAAATCGGATTGTTGACAGAGTCAACTATTTTAGAACTTGTGGTTTCGCTGTGTGAAAAATTTAAGCTCACGAATATTGTAGTAGATCCGGTCCTGCGATCCACCACCGGTTTTGAGTTTACCCGTTCTCCCGTTATAGCGGGTTACAAAGAGAAATTATTTCCGATCGCCGATATCATCACTCCGAATATCGATGAAGCATCTGTCTTTGCAGAAATGGAAGTGAAGGATGTTGATTCGATGAAAGGGGCCGCCGTCAAATTGCACACGTGTGGGGCGAAGAATGTGGTGATTACCGGAGGACATTTGGAAGCTGATGCCGTAGACGTCTTGTATGACGGCGCGCAGCACGAAATTTTCACTGCGAAAAGAGTTGTGAATGCAAGTGCTCGTGGGCTTGGCTGCACGTTCTCGTCCGTTCTGGCAGTTCATCTGGCAAGGAATCTGGGCATATCCATTGCAATTCCGGCTGCCAAGGATTACATCGCGCGCGCGATGTCGCATTCATTTAAGATCGGGAAGGGAAGAGGACCACTGAATTACGGCGTAAGAGCATGAGCTCAGCTGGAGCGCGGACTTCCAGTCCGCAAAAATCTGTAAGCGCAACGAGCTCTGCGGGCAAGGATGCCCGCGCTCCCACTAGAGCGACAACGTAAGTATAATCGCATCCATGAAAGCAATAGGATTCTTTCTTGTTTTTATCGTGCTAACGTATTTTTCAGCTATGTCATTTGCAAAAGATACGATTCGATTCTCCTTATCCTATCCGGAATCGGTTTCTTCCGAACCGCAAGATGGACGATTGCTGTTGTTGCTCTCAAACAATCCTGAAAAAGAACCACGCCACCAGATTACGGACGGCATCGGTTCTCAGCTCATTTTTGGCGTGGATGTGGAAGCGATGAAGCCTGGGGAGGAACGGATCGTGGATGCGGAAGCGTTTGGCCATCCGATCCGGTCTCTACAGGACATTCCTCCGGGAGAATATTTTGTGCAAGCCCTGTTAAACCGTTATGAAACATTTCATTTGAAAACCGATCATACGGTAAAACTTCCGCCGGAAATGGGGGAAGGGCAGCAATGGAATGAGAAGCCGGGGAATTTTTATAGCAAGCCGGTGAAACTCAAAATAGATCCGAAGGAGGCTTTAGCCATTCGCATCGTGATGGATCAAAAGCTTCCGCCTGTTCAAGAGCCCGCGGATACGAAATATGTTCGGCACGTCAAAATGCAAAGCAAGTTATTGACCGAATTCTGGGGACGCCCTGTGTACATCGGCGGTCATGTTCTGGTGCCGCATGGATTCGATGAACATCCGGAAGCGCGTTATCCGCTGATGATTTTTCATGGTCATTTTCCCTCAGACGTCAGCAGCTTCCGAACCGAACCACCGGACCCGAACTTGAAACCAGACTACAGCGAGCGTTTTCGGATCAGCGGGTACAACAAAATTCAACAAGAAGAATCGTACAAAAATTATCAACAATGGATCGGTAAAGATTTTCCACGTTTTCTGGTTTTGGAGATTCAACATGCGAATCCTTATTACGATGATTCGTACGCTGTGAATTCAGCGAATCTCGGACCCTATGGAGATGCGATTACATACGAATTCATTCCGTTCATCGAAAAAAAGTTTCGGGGGATTGGACAGGGCTGGGCCCGTTTTCTTTACGGTGGATCTACCGGCGGTTGGGAAGCACTGGCTGCGCAGGTATTTTATCCGGACGAATACAATGGCGCGTTTGGAGCCTGCCCGGATCCTGTTGATTTCAGAGCCTACATGACGGTCAACATCTATAAAGACAAAAATGCTTACTACTACGAAGGCCCGTTCGCAAAAATTCCGCGGCCGGCCACGCGCAATTACCTCGGTGAGTTGAGCGCAACGATGGAGCAAAACAATTACTTTGAGCTTGCTCTTGGTACTAAATCACGCTCCGGCCAGCAATTCGATATCTGGGAAGCGGTCTACTCGCCACAGGATCAAGATGGTTATCCGAAACGGATTTATAACAAACTCACGGGTGAGATCGATCCCGAGGTTGCCAAATACTGGAAGGAGAATTTTGATCTCCGTTACATCCTGGAACGGGATTGGAAAAAACTCGGACCAAAACTGGAAGGAAAACTCTATCTATTTTGCGGCGATATGGACTCCTTCTATCTAAACAATGCCGTTTATTTCATGGAAGAATTTCTGGAAAAAACGAAAGATCCTCATTACGGCGGTGAAGTGGATTATGGAGACCGCGCAGAGCATTGCTGGAATGGCGATCACAACAATCCGAATCACCTCACCAGGCTTCGCTACCGCACAATTTATCTGGACAGGATTCTAAAAAGAATGGAGAAGACCGCTCCGCCCGGCGCCGATCTCAAAAGCTGGCGTTATTGAACAACCTTTTTTTCAACAGAAGATAACAAAGAGAACGAAGAATCATAAATCTTAGTTTCCTTCGTTATCTTCTGTTAAAAAAAGAAATTCCATGACAAACGGCGGAATGCGTTTTATTATTACCGTAAATTACCCACAATGCTATGAAAGAAATAATCACGAAATGTAACCACTGCGGGGCTGAGATCATCGGCCCGAATCGTCTACTGACTTTTAACGGCGAACCGATCGATCTGTGCAGTGATCAATGCCGCCTGAAATGGTGGATGGCTGTAGCAAATGATGCCGAAGCCGCAGACTCCGAATTGCACATTATTTCGAAACCGGCTGAAAAGAAAGAAGAGGGACAGGTCGACAATACCGAGCGTAAGTTTAAAATGCTGCCGGGAAAATAATGCATTCGCGGCTCTCAGTGGGAATGGATACTCTTTTTTTAACAGAGGATAACAAAGAGAACGAGACAATAAATCTCAGTTGCCTCCGATCTTCTGTTAGAAAGTGCTAAGCGAATCGCCAACCGGGAACGGAGTTTGGTGTTTGCTGGAGTAGCATCGCTACTTGCCTGGTCCATTGCAAAAGATTTTGCGGACGATCGCTTCCTTTTCTTGCCATTGCTTCGATGAAGATTGCATCCAGTTCTTTGGGGAATCCCGCGAGTTGGGAAGAAAGCGGTTCGGGATCCCCGAAGACGATCTTCGAAAGCACCTGAACCACATTGTCTCCCTTGAATGCCTGCTCGCCGGTCAGCAATTCGTATGTGAGTGATGCCAGAGAAAACAGATCACTCTGTTCATTCATGAGATGCCCCTGCGCTTGTTCGGGGGACATGTAAGCAGGAGTGCCTATAATCAGGCCTGTTGCTGTTAAGGGGGAGTCATCATTCACTGATTTCGCAAGTCCAAAATCCAAAACTTTTATTTGGAATTCCGATCCGGAGCGAACGACAAATAAGTTGGACGGTTTCAAATCGCGATGGATCACACCTTTTGCGTGGCTGGTGTTGAGAGCTTCCCCCACTTGTTGCAATACCATGGCGATCTGTTGGGGCGTACCCGGTCCTTCCCGTTTCAAGACGTTTTGAAGATCTTCTCCTTCCAGATACTCCATCACCATGAACGCAGAGCCATCGGGCAACTCACCAAAGTCATAAATGGAAATGACTCCTGGATGCTGGATTTGAGCCAGAATCTGAGCCTCTCGCTTGATTCGGAATCGCATCGTGGGATCGCTCAGTCGTTCGGCGCGAATGATTTTTACCGATACATCGCGTCGAAGTTTTTCATCCTGCGCTTTAAAAACCGCGCCCATCCCTCCCTCACCCAGAAATTTCGTCAAACGATACCGGTCCGATAGTTTATGCGGCAAAATTCGGGGCGCCGTCAGGACAGCGCCGTCGGTCTCGCAAGCAGCGCTGGTATGGTCATAACAACGGCGACAAACCGGACATAGCTGCAAAGTTGCAATTCCCTGGTCCCACATTTCTTGAAGCGTCGCAGCCTTCTTCTGTTGCGCGTTGGCCAGTTTTTCACGCATCTGTTCCATTTCAAGCGTTCCTCCCAGCCGATTCGCAAAACTTGCCACAAGATGTCTTTCCGGATCCGACCACAATAACTTTTCACGCGCGACAACAATGACTCCATAAATTTCAGTCGTGCTTCCTTTGATCGGAATCACAGTTTCTTTCTCACGCTCTACAAAATTAGAGAGCTTTATTTCCTGAAGAGAAGGAGGATTCATTCGACAGGCAACTAAGGGAATGAATTTTTCATCTTCCACTTTCCAGATTCCGATTTGCTCCGCACCGATAACCCGCGCTACATCTTCGGTCAGGAGTTTGGACCAAACGGACAGAGTTTCGAAGGCCTGTGGACCTGACTCCGCCATTCTGAGAATCCGGTCCTCTGCGTCCTGAAGTCTCCTGTTTGCATCGCGTAAATCCTGGGTGCCTCTTTCCACAGCGGCAATCAATTCTTTCTCGCGTCCTTCGAGTCGCCGCACACGAAAGCGATGGCCGCCCAGGACCGCCGCAGAAATCGCAAGAAGACAAAACCCATAGAACCAGTACGTCTGATAAAAACGAGGTTCCAGATGAAATGCAATCATCGCTCCGGCTTCATTCCAAACGCCATCCTCATTGCATGCCTGAACCATGAACTTATAATTTCCCGGCGATAGATTTGTGTACTCCGCATCGCGACGCGTTCCCGCATCAGTCCAATCTTTTTCCAATCCATCTAATTTGAATCGAAACTTTACTCGTTCAGGAACTGAAAGACTTAACGCCGTATATTGAAATTGGATTCTTTTTTTACCAGGCGTAATTCGAATGGCGCTTTCGGCTTCTCCCTTTTCATTTTGAGAATCTATCGTCTGGTTATCGACAACGATGTTTTCGATGATTACCGGTGGCGCAAAGGAATTTGAGCGGATGTTTTGGGGATCCACGACCGCAACTCCCTGCGTAGTTGAAAACCAGAGTCTGCCATCGCTTGCTTTCCAGCTACTCGGTTGCTGTCCACCAGTACAGCCCCGGCTCTTAAGACCATCGGCTTTCGAATAGGCTCTGGAGTTAATGCTTTTTGCTTTTCCTTCTGCAAAATCATTGATCGCTTTCTTGCTAACACTAAAGATACCTGCTCCGCTGCAGATCCAGAAGTTGCCATTGTTGTCCTCAACGATACTGCCTATCCCATCGCTATGAAGTCCCTCTTTTGTCGTGAAGTGCGTAAACTTGCCATCCTTCAAACGGTTTAAACCAGCAGTGGTTCCGATCCAAAGGATTCCTTCTTGATCTGAATAAAGGGAGAGAACAAGATCGCTCGAGAGCCCTTCCTTTGTTGAGTATCTGGTAAGCTTTCCATCTTTTATCCGCGTTAAGCCGTTAAACATCCCGATCCATAAGATGCCCTGCTTATCCTCGTGTATAGATCTGACCTGCCCCTGTGGCAACGCCTCTGTTACCGGGTAGGTTGTGAGCTTATCGTCACGAAACGAACTGAGACCGCCCGTGGTTCCTATCCACAAATTTCGGTTTCTATCTTCATAGAGACTCAGAACGTGATTGGTTGGTAAACCTTGTTTTGTTGTGAACAGGTGGATTTTGCCATCAGCAAGACGATTCAACCCACCATCTTCGATTCCCACCCACAGGTTACCCTGACTGTCCTTCAATAATGAGGAAACCGGATCACCGGAAAGGCCGTCCTTTCTTGTATAGCTGGAAAATTTTCCATCCTTTAATCTGTTCAAACCGGCATTGGTCCCGATCCAGATGTTTCCTTCCTGATCTTCGGAAACCGACCATGCGCTTACGCCTGTGAGGCCTTCTTGCGTTGTGTGACTCGTAAACTTTCCATCCCGGAAACGGTTCAAACCACCGGCCGTTCCAATCCACAGGTTCGCTTCAACGTCTTCATGAATTGACATTACTGCGTCATCGGATAGTCCATCTTTTGATGAATAGCTGCTCAGGATTCCATCCTTGAACCGGTTCAAACCGCTGGCGGTTCCAATCCACACATTCCCATCACGATCTGCCCTGACGGAATGCACGGTGTCATTGGAAAGTCCTTCCTTTATGGAAAAGTTGGAGAATTTTCCATCTCTCAGTTTGTAGAGGCCTCCCCCATTCGTTCCAATCCACAGAGTTCCCTGACGATCTTCGTATAAGGATTTGACTATGCTGGAAGACATCACGTAGGTTGTTAATTTTCCGTCTCTAAGTTTGTACAATTCCTTGCTGCCAATCCACAGATTACCTGTACTGTCTGAATGGAGTGCGCTGATCACGTAATTCGGGAACCCTTCTTTGGTTTTGTAACTAACAATTTTACCGCCCTCTAGCTTGTTTAAACCGGCCCGCGTTCCTATCCACAATGTTCCATAACGATCTTCGCAAAGCGACGTTACAATATCGTGAGACAAGCCTTCTTT
>JBKKAT010000215.1:0-5944 GCA_046714535.1 Acidobacteriota bacterium
ATTCAATCGTTTTAGCGGAGTTTTCAGCCAGATCACCTGCGAAAAACAAAAGATCAGGATTCTCGGGCTGGAGCGCCAGGGCCTCCTGAATCTGTTTTCGCGCGGAAACGATGTCCGCATTCCAATAAGAATATGTGGCTTTTGCCCAGAGCGAGATCCAATCATCGGAAAAACTTTTCTGCGCAGCTTCGAATTGTCCGATGCACAAATGAGCAAACGCTTCAATCGATGGATTGATATCGCGATTGCAAGCAGGAATTTCTGACTGAAGATGAATTCTCCTATCCCAAATCTGGCGCATGACTTCGTCCGAAATCGCGCCATTGATCAGAGCGTGAGCTTTTTCATAATCCGCTTTGTAATACAGATTCATGAATTCCTGCCGGACTTCCTGCGTTCCCGCGAATGATAACAGACAGAAAAAAAGTCCGGTGAGAAGCAATGCTGATTTCATGTTATTAATATTCATTGTAACGCGCGGGATGAAAATAATTGCATTTCTTTTCTTCATTTTGTTCTTTCTGAACTTTCCAGTTCACGCGTATGAGTTCGGAATCAATGTTCATGGTCTTTCGTATCATCCGGACCGGACTAACTCTGAGGGAGAACGATTCCGTGAATGGAATCCCGGGTTTGGGGGGCGCTTCATCTTTTCAGAATGCAGAAGGCATGTTTGGCTTGCTGAAGCAGGACTTTACAGCAATTCAACCGGTCATGTATCCAAATATGTTGCCGGAGGTTATCGATTCAAATTGCCTGCGGGATTTGAGCTTGGTCCCAGTCTCGCTCTGTATCAAAGTCCGGATCAAAATTCAGGCAAGACTTTCTTTGCACCGTTGCTGGTTTTCTCTTTCCGCTACAAAAGAATGCTATTTCACGTTATCCCCGTGCCAAAATACAAAGAAGTAAATCGCAATGCTGCCGTTGGGTTTTATGCGACCGTCAATCTATGGAAAACATCTCCGTAGGAACTTCCTGAGAAATATTCCTATATATGTAGATAGAATATTTGTGAACTTATGTGGTGGTACATGATGCAAAAAGATAGAAGTCTCTTGATTACTGGTGTTGTGATAGGTGTGATTCTCGGTCTGGTGTTTGGTGGCCTAATTTTGCGCGAATTGAAAATAACGAACAACGGAGGTTCGACAGATTCCAAATCTTCTTCTGTTGTTCACGCGGCTGATCTAAATCTGTTACCGGATGAAAAGAATTCGGTTCAGGTTTTTGAGGAAGTTGCTCCCGCGGTAGTGTTCATAACAAGTCTGGCAAGGCAAAGAGATTTTTTTACGCTGGATGTGACAGAGATTCCGCAGGGTTCCGGAAGTGGTTTCGTTTGGGATTCTAAAGGGAACGTTGTAACAAATTATCATGTGATCGCCAATGCAAGTTCTTTGACAGTTACGCTCAGTGATGGATCCAGTTTCCCCGCCAAAGTGATCGGTTCCGAGCCGAATAAAGATATAGCTGTATTACGAATCCAGGCGCCGGAAGCAAAACTCAAGGCGGTCAAGATCGGATCCTCAGACAAGTTAATCGTTGGTCAAAAGGTTTTGGCGATTGGGAATCCATTCGGGCTGGATCAAACGTTGACGGTCGGAATTGTGAGTGCGCTTGGCAGGCAGATCAGCTCCACTACCCAGCGCACGATCAGTGATGTGATTCAAACGGACGCAGCGATCAATCCTGGTAACTCAGGAGGGCCACTCATTGATTCGCAAGGTCGTGTGATCGGCGTAAATACCGCCATCGTCAGTCCCAGCGGAGCTTATGCGGGAATTGGCTTTGCCGTCCCGGTGAATACTGTAAAGGCCATAGTGCCACAGCTCATCCAGCATGGAAAAGTGATTCGGCCAGGTTTGGGTGTAACGATTATTTCAGATAGCATTGCTAACCGTCTGGATATTGAAGGCGTAATCATCGGCGAAGTTCCAACAGGGAGCGAAGCGGAACGCGCTGGTCTTCAGGGTATCAAAAGGAACTCGCAAGGGGAATTCGAATTGGGTGATGTGATCATCGGAATCGATGCTAAAAAAGTGAAAGACATCGATGATCTGGGAAGCGCGCTGGAAGAACACAAAGTGGGGGATACGGTCACCGTGAAATTCCTTCGCGATGGTAAGGAACAAACGACAAAGGTCCGGCTTCAGGAAATCAGCTAAAACTTAACACAGAGACACAGAGACACAAAGATTTGTGGACTTGTCTTTAATTACTCTGTGTCTCTGTGCCTCTGTGTTAAATTTTTATCCAGAGTTTTTCGTAGGGAACGAAGGGTGGAGTAAATGTGATGGAGAAGCCTTCCACTTCTTTGCGCGCGAAACGATATCCTTGCTCATGAAATAAAGGAAGCAAAACCGCGCTATCTGCGAAAATCCTTTCAATATTCCTGTATATTTTATTTCGTTCGGTGGGATCCGTAACCATTCGTCCCTGTTCAAAAAGAGCATCGATTTCCGGAATTCTGCAAAACGCGTTGTAAGCCCCTTTTTGTGAATGGAATGCATGAATGAAATTGTCAGAATCCGGATAATCAGGAATCCAGCGGTTCATATCAAAAGCGCGCCACGCAGGGCGTGGATGAAGTGATTCTGATTTTGTGTCTGCAACCCGCAAATGGATTCCTTGATTGTGAAACGCCCGGAACAGTTCCATCGCAAACTCGGCGTAGCGGCCTGTGTAGATGGAGTGAATCATGCCGGTCAATTCAATTTCATTACCGGCTGTCTTTGATTTTTTGTGTTTTGCCTTCGCCGATTCGTAACCCAGCAACCCGGGTGGAAACAGTCCATGTGCAGGCAAGGCCAAACGTCCCAGCAAACGACTGACAATTTCTTCCACGTTAACCGTTTCCAGTATCCGCTGACGGATGCTTCTATCCTGAAGGTCTTCATGATGAATGTTTAAAATCAGGAAATAAGTGGAAAGACGAGGCCATTCTTTATAGGAAAAGTTTTTTTCCGAGTCTCTCCGCAGTCTTTCGACATCTTGAGGAAACAAATCATTGGCAAGTGAAAACCGGCCGGACTGGAATCCTTCGAGAATTTCCGCGGGGGGTACGCCAAATGTAAAAGTCAGTCCGGTTGATTTTGGAAGCCCTTCCCTCCAGTAGTGAGGATTGGCTTCCAGTTCCAGCTTATGTCCTGGATCAAAACGGACGACACGATAGGGCCCCGTGCCCACACAGCCTTCTGTCCATGTTCCTTTAAAGCGACTCAGGCCTTCAGGAACGATCGAAGCGGGAACATCGCTGAGCAACGCCGGGAAAAAGGAAAGCGGTTGATCCAGTTCCATGGTGAATTCCAAATCATTTAGAATCCTGAATCCTCGCAGAACTTTTGATTGTCCGCTGATCAATTCACGTGCGCCTTGAACCGGCAAAAGGAGCGACTGTTTCTCGCTTCTTATATTCAGCAACAACCGTTCAAAGGAATACCGCACATCTCTTGCATTGAGTCGCTTTCCATCATGAAACCGCGCGTCCTCACGTAATCGAAAATAATAACTTTTGCCTCGCTCCCTGGCTTGAATCTCCAAAGCCAGCCATGGGGTGATGCCTGCTCCTTCCGTGTACCTGGTTAATGTTTCAAAAATCGGTGGAATCACTTCCCAGCCCTGTTCCAGATTGCTGCTGGACGGATCCAAATCCCAGATCTCACCGGCGATGGGAACATGAATCGTTCCGCCCCCTTCCCACTTGAGCGCCGGCGCAGTGGAATATTCCCTTTTCATTAAATGTTCATAATTCACATAGGGTCTTTTTCCGCGCAGCGCGATTCCTCGAACTTTTGGACTCGCGATCCGATAGTCAATATCGTGATACAAAGGAAGAAGATATCCGCTGGAAATGATGTGGTTTTCAAATTTCCTGTAAAGTTTTTCGCGTGCCGGCACAGAGCTCTCTTTGCGGGCCTCTTCCAACCAATGATCTGTTTCGCTGGAACCATAATATTTGTGATAAATTCCGGATTGCGAATGAAAAAGATTGTATGAAAAATCATCCGGATCGTTGTAGTCTGCATTCCAGCGCGTAAAGAGCAAATCGATTCCTTTATTGTCAGCAAGTTTTTCCAGGTAAACATCCTGTGTTGGGGTATCCAGCGAAACCTGAATTCCGAGCTCTGCCCAGATTTTCAAAAGGCCTGATAGCACCGGGGCATAGTGATCTTGAATTGCGGGAAGAACCGCTGCGTGAAGCCTGATGGGCGGCTTAAGGTCTGACATTTTTAAAAGATCGACGGCCTGTTCCTGATCGATCATTTGTCGCCTTCCTGCAGGATCGTAACCGAGCATTCCGGGAGGAAAGAGTCCCACAGCCGGTCTGGCAAATCGTCCCAGGGTTTGTTTCACGAGATCATAAGTGCGTATGGTGCCAAACATCGCTACACGCAAGGGAGCTATTTGGCACAAAAAACTGTTCTGGTTGAAGAGCACGAAATAAGTATTTTTTTTCGGCGCTTCTACAAGACTCGTTTGCAGATGCCTGTCACGAAGAGTCTCTTCAAGATCCCCCGGTCGTAAATCCTGGGCCAGATCATATTTTCCGGATCGCAAACCGGAAAGAACCTCAGCAGAGCGAATTCCCATGTGAAATTCGATTGCATCGATATGGGCAGACTGAGTTCGCCAGTAAACAGGATTCTTTCGCAAAGTTGCTGAAGTGCTTGAAAAATTCAATAGAAGGAAAGGTCCCGAACCGATCCAATGGTCCCCCTCTTCCAGAACAATTGCTGTGATTACATCCGTTAACAAAGTGGGATAAATAGGCAAAGCCTCTTTTAAATCGATCCGAAAAGTATGGTCCGAAAGAACTTCGACTTGCTGGATTGCAGCGAAGGCCGGTATCTCATAAGCTTTCTTCATTCCCCGCTGCAGTGAATTTCGCACATGCACGGAAGTTAAATTCTCGCCATTAGAGAAACAGATTCCTTTGCAAAGTTCAAAAAGAAAACTTTTACCACTGTCCTGAAGTTCCCACCGTTCGCAGAGACCTGAAATGACATTCCCCTGAGCGTCCGTTGACAACAGCGTTTCGAATACATTAGCAGCGATCTCGCCTTCTTCATCCATGGTGATTTTCAGCGGATCGGCCGCTTTCACGGGCCGGGACACAGCCACCACCAGAGTTCCACCTTCGATGGTTGTGGAATCGGCCGTCGCCGGTGATGGTCGCAGGCTTTGACGATGCTCCCAGTATTGCTGCGCTTTTTCCGATTGTCCGCGGATGTTGTACAAGGTCGTCGCAAGCATCAGAAATTCAATCAAAGAAACACGGTCATCCACTGTTCTGGCTGCTTCCATGCCTTTCTCAATCCAGGCGATGGCCTCTTCCATCTTCCTGAATTCCCAGGATGTTTGTGCTGCGCCAAGCATGGCCCGGACTGCCTGATCGGGTGTTTCCGCGCGTTGGTAGATTTTGATCGCTTCTTCGTATTCTTGAATCGCCTCCTCCATCTTTCCTGACATTCGATACGCTTGACCCAGCATTTCGTGAGCCTGTCCTACCTGAGGACCTTCTCCGAAATCCAAAACAATGTTCAAAGCCCGGACAGCATCCTCGGCAGCAAAAGTCTGAAGAGATTTCTGCGCGAGTTTCAGGCCATAGTGAATCACTTTCTGCGGTTCATCAGCGCGGGAATAATGATGAAGAAGTTGAGGAAAAACTCGTTCGATAACTGTGGCGTGGCGCCGTTCCAGTTCATCTGCGTACAGAAAATGTAAGTTCTTGCGTTTTCTGCGGGGCAAAGCCGAATACAAAACATCGCACACGACGCCACTTGCAAACCGGATTCGTCCGGAACGTTTCGATTCACGGTCCTCCTCCAGAAACGAATCGGCAATCAGCTGATCAATGGCCTCTTCCAGATCGATGTCAAAATCGAGTAGATACTGCAGATCGCGAATTTCAAAAGATTTTCCTAAAATGGATGCGGCCGAAAGGATT
>JBKKAT010000216.1:0-3414 GCA_046714535.1 Acidobacteriota bacterium
CCATGGATTGCGATGAAGAGAATTTTTATCCCGGCTTTTTTTTGCTACTTCGTCTTGTGGGTGAGTATTAGACTGTACCGGCGGTCTCACCCGCAGTTCCTACTCCGCTCGCGTTCCAGCCGGTACCGACTACTCCGCAACGGTAAGAGCCGGCCCAATTCCATTGGTAACCTGATCGTTCATTTGACAGCAAAACCAACTCTATGTATATTCATTGTAGAAACACTGACCGCCAGATTGGAGAATTACAGTATGCAAATCAAGGTTCAAAAGTGGGGGAATAGCTTAGCGGTAAGGATACCGAAGGCCATCGCGGCTGAGGTTTCAGTTACGGAAAATAGCATCGTAGAAATATCGGTTGACAAAAACGTGGTTGTTCTCAAGCGAGTGAAGGGAAAACGATTACGGCTACGGGAGCTTGTGAAGGGGATTACGAAAGAGAACATGCATTCCGAATTTGAGTGGGGAGCTCCGGTGGGAAAAGAGATATGGTAAAGCCGCGATACGTTCCTGAACGCGGCCACCTTATTTGGGTGGATTTCATTCCCCAGGCGGGACACGAGCAAACCGGTCGCAGACCGGCTGTTGTTCTTTCTCCAATGAACTACAACAGGATTGGACTATCTGTTTGTTGTCCGGTAACGAGTCGTTCAAAAGGATATCCTTTTGAAGTGGCGCTGACTGGTGGTTTGCCCATCAGCGGAGTGGTCCTATGTGACCAAGTTAAGAATGTAGATTGGCGAGCTCGGAACACTGAATTTGCCGGCAAGGTCAGTTCGTCTTTGCTAGACTCTATTGTGGAGCGGATACTGACCTTAATTGATCCAACCCGCGTTTGAGACAACAACTGCTGCTGCAAAGCTGTTTCTTCTTCTACCGTTATCGTCGGAACAATGAATCGACCTATCCGGCTTTCAGGTGAGGCGAAATTCGGGCGATCGCTTCTGAAACCTGCGCGCGAGGGACTGAGTAGTTCAATCGAATAAACATAGGATCGGGTGTACCAAAGTCCGTGCTTGGGCAAACCGCAATGCCTTCATTTTTTATGAGTTCCATCGCCAGGTCAAACGCGGATTCTTTTTCGATCCGTGCGGCATCGATGGCGCAGAAAAAACCAGCGCGAGGGGAACCCAGAATCCGAAGCCCATTTTCAGTGCACATTTTTTTCACAAATTCAAAATTTCCCCGCAGGTGATTTCTGTGCGCCGAAACAATGCCGGCGTGCGAAGAGAGTATCCTGTTTGCAAGAATCTGAGAAGGTAAGCTCGTGCATATATTGAGTGCTCCCTTAAGGCTCAAAATGGTATCCGTGTATTTCTCCGGGAACACGAGATGTCCGACGCGAATGCCGGCCGCAGCATGGCTTTTCGAAAAGCTGTTTACGACGAAGTGCTGACCTGAAAATTTCAGCAAGGTTTCAGGAATCCCATCATGAACGAGAAAGCTGTAGACCTCATCCGAAATGACATTCAATCCAAGTGAAAGGATCTCGCCGATTTCGTCAGTCGTCAACATCCCCATCGCTGGATTGCTGGGAGAATTGATCAAGATGGTCTTCGTGTTCTTTGTAATGAACCGGCTAATGGATTTCACATCGTATAAAAGCCTGTCGTCAACGGGTGCGAAGACGCATTTGGTTCCGACAATTTGAGCCAGGATTTTGTACACAGGGAAGCAAACGCCCGGAAGAATGATTTCATCCCCCGGAGCCAGCGTCGTAAGAAACGCAATATGGAGCGCCTCTGAGGCGCCATCTGTAATGAGAAGGCGATGCGCAGGAAGTTCGACTCCCAGGTCCTGTTCATACAGCCTGCTCAGGGCATTGCGAAGAGACTCCATTCCTCTGGAATCGCCGTAGAGGAAAGAATCTTCAAATTCATTTTTGTCAAAATCAAGATCGATCAGTGCGGCTGCATTGAAACGCGAAGCGCCCAGACACAAATCAATAAAGCCGGGCTCATTGCGCCGCGCGGCACACACCGCGAGAATCTGATCCAATTTCAAAGGGTGGATGGGATGTTCTCGTTCCGTCACTCAGAAATACCAGTGACAATATAGTCTGGCACCGGAACTTGTTCAACTAAAGGGAAGTTGAAATGCAGAGTGACACGCATGGGGAAACAAACTAAAATATGTCGCATATGAAAATTAGATGGACAGTATTCTTGAGCGCTGTTGCTGTATTCGTGTCGTTGGTATCCATGACTTATGCGACGCCCGTCGAGTACATATTGGACGCCGATGACCTTAGATATCCAATCGTATAAAGTGTTTCATATCACTTACGACAGCTACTTCACTGTTTTTCGCGACGCTTCGGATGGAAGCGGAGATTTCCCAACAGATTATGGTTTGACCGTAGGCATTCTTCCCTTTGACAAAGTTCAGATGGAGATTGGTTTCGATTTTTTTGAACCAAGTGATCATCCGCTCTTCTTAAACGCTAAGATCGGCACGCCTGCGGATGCACTGTTCAAAGGGTCACCGGCCATCCAGTTAGGAATCTTCAACGTGGGAACTGAGGACGGCGTGACAAATCAGAATATCGTTCATCTAATAGTGGGAAAAGCGTTTCCCACTGTCGGCAGAATTTCGGCCGGACCATACGTGGGCAATGGTGAGGTTCTGGTCAATAGTGATGGAGAAAAAGAAAACAAAGGGTTTGAGATTGCGTTTGATCGTGGTTTCCTGCCGAAGAAAGACTCGGAAGGAAATGAGTTATAGCATAAAAAGAATTTAACACAGAGACACAGAGACACAGCGCGGCAAGTGGCGCAACCAAATTTTAGATTTCTTATCCTAGATTTCAGATTGTCATTTGTGATTGTAGATTGAAGCATGTTCCCACATCGATGGATGCCTACACAAAAAGAGAAAAAAGTGAACCGCAGAATATCGAACAATCGATCTCAGAACCGCAAAAGTTTAGCGCTTACGGCGCTTACTTGTATTATTCTGAGATGGCTTGCTGGATATTCGGACTTCACCTATACAAGTAGGTAAACCTAAATTTAGAATATCCGGCCTATCCTTCGATCCGGTTTATCTCCTGATTTCTTTAAATTCTTGTTTTAAAGCACGAAGATCTCGATTAGCACTACAGAGAAAAGAAGTTAAACTCTGTGTCGCTGTGCCTCTGAGCCTCTGTGTTAAGAGCCCTCACCCGGGACTACTCGGCGCGGGTTCCGTCCGGCACCTGTTTCTCCGGAACGGCAAGAACCGGAATGATTCCATCGGCAAAACCGATGTCGAAAAGCATTCCTTCCGAGACCTCACCCGCCATTTTTCGTGGAGCCAGGTTCACAACAAACAACGCTTGTTTCCCTTCAATCTCTTTTGGATTCGCCCGCTCTTTTTTCATCCCTGCAAGTATCGTTCGCCTGTGGTCACCAAATTCAACCGTAAGTTTTAGTA
>JBKKAT010000217.1:0-3055 GCA_046714535.1 Acidobacteriota bacterium
AGATTACATTGCTCAGGGAAACCGTGTGGCAGTCCGCGGGGGCTGCTCTTTCAAAAGTCGAGCAACTGGCAAACTCTTAGAAACATCGAGAGCAGATTTTTTCACATTTACAGAAGGAAAGATTTCAGAGTCTTTTGAATTCTACGAAACAGCCAAAGGCGTTCGCGGGAGCACAATAACGATCTGGAAGTGTTCTCATTCTTTGCGTTGCCTCTCTCTATCCCTTATTATAGCTATGACTATGTGGGTAAGTATGAGGATACAATGAAGACCATCCAAATGACCTTGAATGAGGAACTCGTCACGTCCGTTGATCGGGCTGTCAAAAAGCTCGGCACTACACGGTCTGAATTTACAAGGCAGGCATTGAGGTCGGCATTGAAAGAACTTGAAATCAGGGAAATGGAAAAAAAGCATCGTGAAGGATACAAAAAGAAGCCGGTTAAGCGCGGAGAATTCAGTATTTGGGAACGAGAGCAGGTTTGGAACGAATGATCCGTAGAGGAGATATACGCTGGTACAAATTTTCCAGACCCGACAAGAACCGTCCGGTCGTGATTCTCACACGGGATTCTGCAATTGAATATCTCGGAGAGCTCACTGTGGCGCCGTTAACGTCAACCATTCGAAACATTCCAACTGAAGTTTTTCTGACAAAGGAAGACGGTTTAGCGGTCGATAGTGTAATCAATCTGGATCATATACAGACTGTGTCAACGGGAAAAATCGGCCCCTTGATAACCACCTTGAGCCGGCAAAGGATGAATCAGATTCGGACAGCTCTTCATTTTGCGTTAGGTTTTTAAAATTTCATCGAGGCGATATGGCTGACCCAACCTTCCTGAAAATCTCGCGTGAACTAGGTATCACCGAAAGTCAGGTGAAGGCAGTTGTTCGGCTGCTGGAAGAAGGCGCAACCGTTCCTTTCATTGCGCGATATCGCAAGGAAGCGACGCAATCCCTTGATGAAGTGGCGATCACCGCGATTCGTGACCGTTCTGATCAGCTGGTGGAGCTGGATAAAAGGCGGGACGCGATTCTGAAATCGATCGAAGATAGTGGCAAGCTCACTCCGGAGCTAAAAGAAAAAATTCTCGCCGCAGAAACGATGGCGGTTCTTGAGGACATTTATCTTCCCTACAAGCCAAAACGCCGCACGCGCGCGATGATTGCAAGAGAAAAAGGGCTGGAGCCGCTTGCGGAGCTGATATTCCAGCAGGGTCCGGAAGATCCGTACAACATCGCCCTTCCTTATGTGAATCCTGAAAAAAGAGTTGAGTCGGTTGATGATGCGCTGGCAGGCGCGCGCGACATCATTGCAGAATGGATCAACGAAAACCAGCTGGTACGCTCAAAAATGCGGAGGTTGTTTGAATCAAAAAGCACTTTCAAATCCCGCGTGATTTCCGGAAAAGAAGAAGAAGGGAGCAAGTACCGTGATTATTTCGAATGGGAAGAGCCGGCCTCGCGGGCACCTTCCCATCGCATTCTTGCGATGAGACGTGGCGAAGAGGAAGGTTTTCTGACGCTTCGGGTGCTGCCGCCGGAAGAAGAATCGGTTTCGTTGCTGGAAACGCTTGTCGTCAAAGGGAACGGATTGAGCTCGGAACAAGTAAGAATTGCAGCTCACGATTCCTACAAAAGACTTTTGTCCGCTTCGATGGAGACCGAGATCAGAGCGGCGACCAAGAAAGAAGCGGATCAAGAAGCGATCCGGGTTTTCGCTGAGAACTTGCGACAGTTGCTGCTGGCGCCACCGCTGGGACAAAAAAATGTTCTGGCAATCGATCCGGGATTTCGCACCGGCTGCAAAATCATTTGCCTTGATAGGCAGGGAAAACTGCTGCACAACGACACTATCTTTCCACTGTCGGATGCAGGCTTAGCCAAAGCAGCCGAAACGATCACAAGGCTTTGTGAAAAATTTCGTATCGAAGCGATCGCCATCGGCAACGGCACGGCCGGCAGAGAAACAGAAACTGTCATTAAGAAACTACATTTGCCGGCAAACATCATCATCGTGATGGTGAATGAAAGTGGAGCATCCGTTTATTCCGCATCCGAAGTTGCACGCGAGGAATTTCCGGATCAGGATGTAACGGTTCGCGGAGCCGTTTCGATCGGCAGGCGGTTAATGGATCCATTGGCGGAGCTTGTTAAGATCGATCCGAAATCGATTGGTGTCGGGCAATACCAGCATGATGTAGAACAGGGGCCATTGAAACGATCCCTGGATGATGTGGTGATGAGTTGTGTCAACGCCGTTGGTGTTGAAGTGAATACGGCAAGCAAGGAGCTACTCATGTACGTCTCGGGGCTTGGTCCGCAACTTGCCGCGAATATTGTAAAGCACAGAAATGACAACGGCCCATTCCCTTCCCGCGCAACATTCAGGAAAGTGTCGAAACTCGGGCCGAAAGCGTTCGAACAAAGCGCCGGCTTCTTACGCATTCGCGATGGAAAAAATCCGCTGGATGCGAGCGCTGTTCATCCGGAGAGTTATCACATTGTGGATGCGATGGCGAAGGATCTCAATTGCTCCGTGCGAGAGCTGATCCAGAATCAAGATTTAAGAAAGTCCATTGAACTCAAAAAGTACGTCACCGATTCAACAGGTATGCCCACACTCAATGACATTCTCAACGAGCTGTCGAAACCGGGCCGCGATCCACGCGAACATTTTGAGGCTTTTCATTTTGCAGAAGGGATCGAAAAGATCGAAGATGTAAAACCGCGAATGAAATTGCCCGGCATCGTCACGAACGTTACTGCGTTTGGAGCTTTTGTGGACATCGGCGTCCATCAGGACGGACTCGTTCACATCAGTCAACTTTCGGACCGTTTTGTGAAGGATCCAAACGATGTCGTTAAAGTGCACCAGAAAGTCCAGGTGACGGTTCTGGACGTAGATCTGCAGCGCAAACGGATATCCCTGTCGATGAAGAAATAGTGATCTTCGCCTCTTTGCAGTACTATACGTCCAATTCTTGTTTTTTCTGTAAACTTGCAACTAGCTGCGTGTAAGAAGGGAGATGTGGAGATATTTCAGATGTGG